>NZ_JBEYHA010000014.1:0-132841 GCF_040635075.1 Nocardiopsis sp. NPDC007018 | reverse complement strand
ATGGGACGGGGCGAGCGGGGACTGACGGGGCTCCGGAGCGCCGCCGTCGCGTCCACGATGGTCGTCGACCTCTGGTGAACTGGAGGCGTGAACCGCCGGCCGCCGTCCCGGAACGGCCGTGGGGCCGCGAACCGCCGGTGCGGTTCGCGGCCCCACGGGGGACGCTCGAGTGCGGTTACTCCGAATCGGGCTCGTCGGGGTGACGGCGCAGGTGGATGACGGCGGCGGCCAGGCCGCCCCAGAGCACGGCGATGGAGACGACCATCATGACGATCGCGCTGGTGGACATCAGCGGTCCTCCTCCTTTTCCTTGTCGACGGCCGCGACACTGGCACCGGAGGGGGCGATGTCGTTGGGCTCCTCCAGCTGGACGGGGTCCTGAGCGTCCTTGGCCTCAGCGGCGCGTTCGGCGTCGTGGCGGGCGATGACGTCGGCGCGCTTCCAGGGGAAGCACGACATCACGATGCCGAAGACGACGGCACCGATGGCCACGCCCCACCCCGCGGCGAGCAGGTATCCGGTGGGGTAGTTCCCGTAGTTGGTGCTCAGCTCGGTGCGCAGGCTGTCCCACATCATGACGCCGATCAGGACGGGGGTGACGCCGCCCAGGGTGATCCTCCACCACAGCCCCAGGTGGATGCTGGAGACGGAGTTGGCGTGGGCCTGGAACAGCGGCAGTTTGCGCACGCCCCAGGAGACGAAGATGACCAGGACCAGTCCGGCGAGCGCGATGCCGTACTGGTTGATGAAGTGGTCGAAGACGTCGAGGAAGTGCAGGCCCTCGGGCGTCGGGAAGAGCAGGATCGAGGCGAGCGCGGTGGCACCGCCGACCAGCAGCACGGTCTGGGTTCGGCCCATGCCGGTGCGGTCCTGCACGGCCGAGACGATGACCTGCACGATGCTGATCAGCGAGGTGAGTCCCGCGATGACCAGGCAGCCGAAGAACAGCACACCGAAGAGCGAACCGCCGAAGGGCAGGCTGGAGATGATCTGCGGGAACGCGATGAAGGCCAGCCCGATACCGGAGGTGGCGACCTCGTCCACGGCGGTCCCGGCGGCGGTGGCCATGAAGCCGAGGGCCGCGAAGACGCCGATGCCGGCCAGGAGCTCGAAGGAGCTGTTCGCGAAGCCCGCGACCATCGCCGAGCCGGTCAGGTCGGACTTACGCCGCAGGTAGGAGGCGTAGGTGACCATGATCCCGAAGCCGATGGACAGGGAGAAGAACACGTGGCCGTAGGCGGCGATCCACACCTTGCCGGTGAGCATCGCCTCCCAGTCCGGGGTGAAGAAGGCGTTGAGGCCGGTGAGCGCCCCGTCGAGGGTGAGCGCCTGGACCACGAGAAGACAGAACAGGACCACCAGTAGCGGGATGGTGATCTTGTTGAGGATCTCGATGCCGCGGCGGATGCCGATGACCAGCACGGTCAGGGTCACGAACCATACGGCCACCAGCGGCCAGGCGACACCGGAGACGAACCCGGAGACCAACCCGGGCTCGGGGCTCATCTGGAGGAAGTCGTTGAAGAAGAACCCGTCGGGGTCCTCGCCCCAGGCCTGGTCGACGGAGAACCACGTGAAGCGGATGGCCCAGGCGATGATGACGGCGTAGTAGACGGCGACCACGAAGCAGATGGCCACCTGCCACCACCCGATGGCCTCGGCAGGGCGGTAGATGCGGCGGTAGGACAGCGGGGCCGAGGAACGGTACCGGTGCCCGATGCTGTACTCGAGGATGAGCAGCGGGATACCCGCCGTCAGCATCGCGATCAGGTAGGGCAGGAGGAAGGCCCCGCCCCCGTTTTCGTAGGCGATGTAGGGGAATCGCCAGATGTTGCCCAGTCCGATGGCCGATCCGATCGCGGCCATCAGGAATCCCGCGCGCGTCCCCCACTGCTCGCGAGGCTGTTGCCCCATGTTCAGGTCTCCTAAATCATCCCGTAGTTCGCGATCCGCACGGTAGCAGGATTTGGGCTTTTGGGCATTGTTGAGGCGACTTCGGGCGCAGGATGTCGCAGCTCACCGGGCTATCGGTGCGGGATCGTCCAGCGTGCAGCGGTGGCACTCCGGGTGAGGCGCGCTTACCTTCCACGTTCAGCGGAGCTCACCCGGAGGGCGTCGTGAGGGGCGGATCAGGCTCCGCGATGGCGCGGACGCGGGCGCAGTCGCGCGTTGGGCAGCTCCGGCGCGGGCAGTGCCGCGCCGCCGTCGGCGCGCACCGGGTCGAAGCGGAAGCCGCCGTCCCGGTCGCGCCCGTCGCGCTGCGCCTCCCAGTCGGCGCGGGCGCGCACGATCTCGTCGTGGTCGCGGCCCACGAAGTTCCACCACATCACGAGGTCCTCGGTGAAGGGTTCCCCACCGATCAGGAGCAGGTGGGTGCGTTCGGCGGCGTGGAACTCGACGCGGTCGCGGCCGGTGCCCAGGTAGAGGAGGGAGCCGGGGACGACGCGGTGGCCGTGCCCGTGGACGGGGGCGTCCAGGGGCAGCAGACCGTGCTCGTACCCCGGACGGACCGGAAGGCTCACGCTCCGACCCGCCTCGACGACGATCTCGGCGCCCACCAGCGGCGTGTACGTGCGCGCGGGGGAGCGGTGTCCGTGGAGCTCGCCCATGATGACGGTGACCTGAGCGCCGGGCACCGTGAACCGGGGCAGGTCGGCGTGGTGCTCGAAGTGGGCGGCGCCGGCGCGGTCGTCCTCGGGCAGCGCCACCCACAGCTGCGCCCCCTGAAGCAGGTCGGGTGCCCCGTCCGGGGTGCGTTCGGAGTGCGCGATGCCGTTCCCAGCGGTCATGAGGTTGAGCTGGCCGGGGCGCACGAGCTGGTCCGAGCCCAGTCCGTCCAGGTGGTGGACGGTTCCCTGGACCAGCCAGCTCACGGTCTGCAGGCCGATGTGGGGGTGGGGCGGGACCTGCATTCCGGGTCCGGCGCTGACGTCGGCGGGACCGTAGACGTCGGCGAAGCACCAGGCGCCGACCATGCGGCGGTTCTTCCCTGGCAGGGCGCGGTTGACGAGCATGGCGCGCGGTCCGCCCAGGGGGACCTCGCGGGGTTCGAGGAGTTCGGTGTCCGGCTCGGGGCCGGTGCGGTCCGCTTCGCAGACGCGCTGTTCGACGGGGTGGGGTTCGACGTTGCTCACCCGTCCGACGCTAGTCCAGCCCGGGCGTGGGCGCACGCGGTAGAAGGTGTGACGTGCGAGTTGGGCGGGTCGTGCCATACGGCAGGGGGCGTTCGGGGTAGGAGTGGGGGTGGGCCCGTGTCCGGGCCGCCGTGTGCCGTTCCGGGAGGAACCATGACCCATGTCCCCGACGAGGTCGCTCCCGGTGTGCACCGGATCGGTGATCCGCTGGTGAACTTCTACCTGGTCGAGACCGAGGAGGGGCTGGTGATGGTGGACGCCGGCCTGCCCTCCCACAGCGGCCGCTTCCTCGACGCGGTCGCCTGGGTGGGGGGTCGGCTGCGGGCGGTGGTGCTCACCCACGCCCATCCGGATCACACGGGTCTGGCCGAGCGGGCGCGGGACAAGGCGGGCGCCCGGGTGTGGGTGCACGCGGCCGACGCACCGATCCTGGCGGACGGTCCGACGAGTGCGATGGTGCACGCCCGTCCCGAGCGGCCGTTGCTGCCCTACCTGGCGAAGTATCCGGCGTCGGTGCGTACGCTGCTGAGGTTGGGGCGGTCGGGGGCCTTCACCTCGGACCGGGTGAGTGAGTTCTCCGAGTTCGGCGACGACCAGGTGTTGGGGGAGGTTCCGGGGTGCCCGAGGGTGGTGCCCGCTCCGGGACACACCCCGGGCAGTGTGCTGGTGGTCTTCGAGGAGCGCGGGGTGGTGTTCACGGGGGACGCCCTGGTGACCTCTGATCCCAGCATCGGCTGTGAGGGGCCCCGGGTGGTGAGCCGGATGTCCACGCACGACAGCGCCCGTGCTCTGGAGTCGTTGGGAGGTCTGGCCGATCTGCCCGAGGGGAGTGTGCTGCTACCCGGGCACGGCGCGCCGTTCAGGGACGGTCCGCGGGCGGCGGCGATCCGGGCGCGGGCGACGGGCGTGCGCTGACGTTCCCGTCTTCCGGTGGACCGGTTCGCGTGGTCGCGGAGACCGGCGCGGGCGGTGGGAGGATGCGAGTCATGTCCGTACGCGAACTCGTGGTCCTGGGGACCTCCAGCGCCGTGCCCACCCGTCGGCGCAACCACAACGGCTACTTCCTGCGCTGGGGCGACCAGGGGGTGCTGTTCGACCCGGGTGAGGGCACCCAGAGGCAGATGCGACTGGCGGGGCTGGCGGCCAGCGACATCACCCGGGTGTGCGTGACGCATTT
The DNA here is from genome assembly GCF_040635075.1 of Nocardiopsis sp. NPDC007018. Classification (NCBI taxonomy): domain Bacteria; kingdom Bacillati; phylum Actinomycetota; class Actinomycetes; order Streptosporangiales; family Nocardiopsidaceae; genus Nocardiopsis; species Nocardiopsis sp. NPDC007018. The sequence goes on along the minus strand of NZ_JBEYHA010000014.1, from coordinate 128,530 downwards.
CCACGGCGACCACAGCCTGGGGTTGCCGGGAGTCATCCAGCGCGTCGCCCGCGACCGGGTCGCGCACACGGTCAGGGTGGCCTACCCGGGAGCGGGCGAGGAGTACTGGCGGCGGTTGCGGCACGCCACCGCCTTCCACGACACCGGGGTGGTCGTGCCGCAGCCGGTGGGCGGTTCCGGGAGCTGCCCGGTGGGTCCGGAGGAGCCGTTCACGGTCACGGCCCTGCCGCTGCGGCACTCGTTGCCCGCCTACGGGTACCGGCTGACCGAGCCGGACGGGTGGCGGATGCTCCCGGAGCGCCTGCGGAGCCTGGGCGTGCGCGGGCCCGACATCGCGCGGCTCCAGCGTGAGGGAGAGCTGGAACTGGCGGACGGGCGTGTGGTGGAGCTGGCGGAGTGCGCGGTGCCCCGGCCCGGCCAGGTCTTCGCGTTCGTGATGGACACCGGTGAGTGCGAGCAGGCGGTGGAGCTGGCGCGGGGCGCGGACATGCTGGTCATCGAGTCCACGTACCTGGACTCGGAGGAGCACCTGGCCGAGGCGTACGGGCACCTGACGGCGCGTCAGGCCGGTCGGATCGCCGCTCGGGCGGGGGTGCGTCTGCTGGTGCTGACGCACCTTTCGGAGCGATACGAGGAAGCCGAGGAGGCCCTGTTCGCCGCCCAGGCGGGCGAGGAGTTCGAGGGCCGGGTGGTGCTCGCCGCCGACCTGGACCGGATCGCGCTGCCCCCGAGGCGCTGATCGACCGGCGACCCGACCGAACCAGGCGCGTGCGCGGGGAGTCAGAGGAGTCGTTGTCCCCCATTGTGGAAGGCGTGACATGGCCCCCCAGCCCGATTCCGTAGTACCCGCCCCCGGTCGGCCCCGTGATCCGGTGGGCCTGGTGTCCCGAGCCGGAGGCGTACTGGTCGGATTGGTCCTCGTGGCCACCGGATGCTCGCTGCCGGACCGTGCCGACGGGCCCGCTCCGTCGGAGAGCGGTGACGCCGTCGAGGAGGAGACCGCGGACTCCGTCTCCGTGGTCTCCCACGTTCGGCGCGGAACCACCGGCGGCGCCAGCAACCGGTTCGACTCCACCCTGCGCGTCGACGCCGTCGTCGGCCACACCGACCGCACGGTCCTGCGCCTGACCGTCTCGCCCGAAGGAGAGGAGGGCGCGTCGGTCAACGCCCTGAACGCCTTCGCCGGAGGCGTGCTCGGTGAACACGTGACGAGTCCGCTGGGCTTCACCGTCATCGACCCGGTGGGGCAGAGGATCTACGTGCCCGCGCACAGTGACTCCGGGTTCGTGGGCTCGCGGATCGCCGCGAACACGGTGGTGGGCGCGCACTACGAGCTGGAGGCGCACTTCGCCCCCCTGCCCGCCGGAACGGAACGGGTCAGTCTGTCCACCCCCGGCACCCAGGGCGTGTTCACCGGGATCGAGGTGGACGACCGCTTCGACCAGCCCTGGGACCCCGGTGAGGCGCCCACCGAGAGGGAGCCGGCGCCCTCGGACGTCGTGCCGGGGCAGACCGTCACCATGCCGGTCAGCGACGGCCCGGTCCCGGAGGAGGGCCTCGACCTGTACAGCATCGTCGAGAGCACCGAGGCCGTCCGTGAGACCTCCTTCGGCGAGCAGCGGGTGGACCTGGACACCGACGTGCTCTTCGAGTTCGACGAGGACGAGCTCACGGACGAGGCGACCGCCACCCTGGACGCGGTGGTCGCCGAGACCCGGGAGAAGGCCGACCCCGATCTGCCACCGATCACCATCGTCGGGCACACGGACGGCAGGGGCGGCGACGCCCACAACCAGGCCCTGTCCGAGTCCCGCGCCCGGGCGGTACGCGACTACCTGGAGGAGGAGCTGGGAACGGCGTACACGTACGAGTCGGAGGGGCGTGGTTCGAGCCGGCCGCTCCTCCAGGAGGGCGGGGACGACGACGAGGAGGCCAGGGCCCGTAACCGCCGGGTGGAGATCGCGTACAACGTCGCGGCGGAGGCGGAGGTCGTCCGGGACGGCGCGCAGGAGACGGTCTCGGCGGTGATCGGTACGGGCAACACCGCCGCGCCCGCCGACGGTGCCGAACCCGCCACGGAGGCGGTGGCCAGCGGGAGCGCGGAGGTCACGGTCGGCTTCGACTACGACTTCGACCTCTACTCACTGCGCCGCGACGGTGCCTTCGTCGTCGCCGAGATCGACCTGACGAACAGGAGCGCGAGGACGATCACGCACGTCCACGGCGCGCACTTCGGTGCGGCGGGTGTCCAGGGCGGCCGGTTCGGCGGGTTCGGTGTCGAGGTTCCCGACACCGGCGACGTGTACCGGTCCGTGCGGATCGGACAGGCCCGGGTGGACGAGGAGGACCCGTGGTTGGGCACGACGTTGGACAGGACCCCGTACGTGGAGCCGATCGGGTATCCGTACCTGATCGACCCCGGCTCCACCAACCGGGTCAACCTGTACTTCCCGGCGCCGCCGTTGGAGGTGGGGTCCGTGACGTTCCGGGCCGGGCTGTTCGGTGACTTCGAGGACGTCCCGTTGCGGTGATCCGGGGCCCCGGCCCGCCCCTCGGGGACGGGCGGGCCGGGGCTCAGTCCTGATCCAGGGCGTGTTCGGGGTCCGGGGCGGCCGGGGTCTCCTGCGGCGCGGAACCCGGCACGCCGGGTACGGCGGTCTGGGCGATGAACGCGCCGGTCACGATGACCACCGCGCCGATCCCCTGCACCAGGGTGAGCGCCTCGCCGAGCAGCGCCCAGGCGAGCACGATGGCGGTGACCACTTCCAGGTAGGCCACACCGCCCGCGACCTGGGGTGAGAGGCGTCGGATCGCGGAGACTCCGGCGAAGTAGGCGATGGCGGTGCACACCACGCACAACCACAGCACGAGGGCCCAGCCGGGCAGGGTGAGCGCGCCCAGGGGAAGCGGGTCGGCGAGCAACCCCCACGGCAGGGTCCACGGTCGGGCGAGCGCCCCGAGCAGCACCGAGGCGACCAGGGCTCCGAAGGCGATCACCGCGAGGGGGTCGGTGTCCTCGCCCATGGCGTCCCCGAGGAGGAAGAAGGCGGCCTGGGCGGCGGCCGCTCCCAGGGCCAGGCCGACGCCGACGGCGTCCAGGCTCATGCCCGCCCAGATCTCCAGGAGCAGGCCGAGGCCGGTGACGGCCAGGACGACGCCCACCACGGCGGCGGGGGAGACCCGGTGGCGGCGCACCACCCGAACCCAGAGCAGGACCAGGACCGGTCCGAGGAACTCCACCAGCAGGGCGATGCCCACGGGGATACGGGCGACGGCGGCGAAGTAGAGGGCCTGGACACCGGCCATGGGGAAGACCCCGTAGGCCAGGACCAGCAGCGGCCGGTTCCGTGCGGTGCGCCAGTGCCGCACCGCGACGGGGAGCAGGACGAGCGCCGCCCCGGCCACGCGCAGCCAGGTGACCTGGAGCGGGTCCATGCCCGCGTCCAGCAGGGGGCGCGCGAAGACCCCCGCTCCTCCGAAGGCCAGGGCTGCGGCGAAAGCGAAGGCCAGCCCCGAGGGGCGGTGGCGGGCGGCGTGGGCGGACACAGGGCACTCCGGGCAAAGGTGGGGAGAGGGGATCTCGTCGAGCATAGGGGGGCGGGGGCGGCCGCCCCGGCCTCAGGTGCCGCGTCCTACCGCGCGGGACTCAGATCCAGCTGGGCCCAGGCCACGTCGTGCCAGGCGTCGAACTTGCGCCCGACCCGCCGCATGACGCCCACGTCCTCGAAGCCCATGGCCCGGTGCAGCCCGAGGCTGGCGTCGTTGGGCAGGGTCATGCAGGCGACGGCGGTGCGCATACCGCGCTCCGCCAGTCGGGGCATCAGCGCGGAGTACAGCGCCCGTCCCGCGCCCCGGCGGCGGCGTCCGTGTTCGAGGTAGACGCTCACCTCACAGGTCCGGTCGTAGGCGGCGCGGGTGCGGAAGGTGCCCCCGTAGGCGTAGCCGAGCACGCCCTTCTCGTCCTCCAACACGATCCACGCGTGGTCGCGCTGGGCCTCGGTGATGCGCCGGGCCATTTCCTCGGAGGAGGGCGGTACGAGCTCGAAGGTGATGGAGGTGTCGGTGACGTAGGGCGCGTAGACGGCCGCGCACGCCGCCGCGTCGGTGACGGTGGCGTCGCGGATACCGTCGTGCGTGGTCAGGGCGTTCATGATTGACGATGATAGGCGAACGTGTCCACTATGGTGAACGCATGAGCGACGACATCGGGCCCGCACTGGCCGGAACACTGCGTTGCCTGCGCCGTGAACGCGGGCTCAGTGGTGCCGCCCTGGCGGACCTCTCGGGGGTCTCCCGCGCCATGATCAGCCGAATCGAGAACGGCGAGGCCCAGCCCACCGCCTCCCTGCTCGGCCGCCTCTCCGGAGCCCTGGGCCTGACCCTGTCCGAACTCGTCGCCCAGGCCGAACAGGGCGAACGCAGGCTCGCCCGCCGAGACGAGCAGCCCCTGTGGACCGATCCCGAGACCGGCTACCGGCGCCGCGCGGTCTCACCCACCTCCGGCGGATCGCTCGAACTCGTCGAGGTGGAACTCCCCGCGGGCGCGCGCGTGGCCTACCCCGAGGAGGTTTTCGCCTTCACCCATCACCAGATCTGGGTGCTGGAGGGCACGCTCGCCTTCCACGAGGGCGATGAGACGCACCTCCTGGAGCGCGGCGACTGCCTCCAGCTCGGGGCGCCGGCGCCCTGCGTGTACCGCAACCCGACCGGACGGACCTGCCGCTACCTGGTGGCCGTCACCCGCCGGAGCTAGGCTCGGGGCCGGTCAGAGCGGCGAGGAAGGCCGTCCGCTGGCCGCGCAGCCACACACCCCGCCGTTCCCTGGCGTGCTCCCACACCTGCCAGCCGCCCGCCCGCTCCACCGCGTCGACGAAGGCGCGGTTGCCCTGGTCGACCATGTCCCTGACGAAGACGTGGGAGACCTCGTGGTACCGCACGAGGGTCTCGGGCAGCGCTCGGCGGTCGGTGTCGCAGAGACCGTACCCGTCGGCCACCAACCGCAGCCGGTGCGCGACGTCGGCACCGGCGAACTCCGTGCGGGCCAGGGCCTCCGGAGGCAGGGCGGGGCCCAGATAGAAGGCGAGGGCGGCCACGTCCCAGACCGGGCGTCCCGGCGCGGCCAGGTCGAAATCGATCAGGGCGGCCGCCGCGCCGCCTCGGAAGACGAGGTTCTCCAGGCAGGGGTCGTTGTGGCACAACACAGTGCCCCCTTCCGGATCTCCGAGCGCGGTGGGCCAGGCCGCTCCGGTGTCGAACGGTACGCGCGCGGCCGCGTCGTGGTACCGGCGCAGCAGGCGGGCCGAACTGGTCACGGTGTCGTCGGTGCGGGACCAGGCGGGGAAGGGCGGAAGGGCCACATCGCCCTCGACGAAGGTGAGTTCCTCCGTGCCGTCTCCGGGGTACAGGCCCAGGGGGCGGGGCGCACCGGTGAACCCGTGGTCGGACAGCGCGGTGAGATAGCGGTGCAGGGCCCCGGCGTGCGGAGGCGCCCGTCGCACGACGTGGTCGCCCCGGCGTACCACCGTGTTCATCATCCCGCCGGCCAGCTCCTGATCGCGCTCGTGGTGTCCGGTCTCCACGTCTGGTCTCCGCCCGTCGATCGCGTTCCGCGGGAAAACCCGTTGTGCCCCGCGCACCACCAACCTAGTGTCGTGCCGTCGATCGCACCAAGCCAGCTGGGAAGGGGACCCGTGAGTCCCGCGCCGCGCCGCCGTTCACCGCAGGAGAAGAAGCTTCTGAGCTACGCCAGGGACCGGCGCAACGGGTACGGCGAGAACGACAAGAGCTCCCGCCGCAACATCGCCCGGAACAAACGGCGCCAGGTACGGGTGCCGCGTCGACGCGCCACCGAGGCGTTGGCCGCCGCCCGGGGCGCCCTCGACCCGCGCACCTGCGCCGAGGTCCAGGAAAGGGTGGAGCGCCGCGCGCCCGCCGAGCTCCACGTGTGGCGCAAGTGGCGGGATCAGACCCTGGCCGAGTACGTACTCGGCAAGCTGGAGGAACGGGTGGAGGCCGAGGAACCGGAGGGCGCCAACACCCCGCGCCTGGAGCGCGTCCGGCACGTGTACGCGTGGGTGCGCCACCGGGACCCCGCCAGCTGACACGCCCTCGCCGGCCGCGACAGGCTGCTGGTCGCCGAGCGGGCGGGCGCTGTACACCTCGTGGGAATGGAGCCCCCGGGCCACCGTGGCGGTCGCCCGCAGGTCGGTCGGCGAGGGGCCTCCCTAGCCTGGGCGGGGAGCGGTCGGAGGGGGCCGGACGCGGACGTGTAACGTCGTTGAGGGCCTCGAACGTGGCCGCCATCACCGAATCGCGTTGACGTCCCCCAGGGCGGTGACCCGCAAGGGGCGCCAGCGCCGAAGGGACCCGAAACCCACATGACCCGTGTCAGCGACTCCGAGATGGAGAACCACCACCCTGGCGTGCGTTCGGCGTTCGAACACGTGGCCCGGCGCAACCCCGACGAGCCGGAGTTCCAGCAGGCCGTCCTCGAGGTGTTGGAGACGCTCTCCCCCGCGCTGTCGAGCCACCCCGAGTACGTCACCCAGCGCGTGCTGGAGCGGCTGTGCGAGCCCGAGCGGCAGATCATCTTCCGTGTCCCGTGGCGCGACGACCAGGGCAGGGTCCACGTCAACCGTGGATTCCGGGTGGAGTTCAACAGCGCCCTCGGTCCGTACAAGGGCGGTCTGCGTTTCCACCCGAGCGTGAACCTGGGCGTCATCAAGTTCCTGGGTTTCGAGCAGATCTTCAAGAACGCCCTCACCGGTATGGGGATCGGCGGTGGCAAGGGCGGCAGTGACTTCGACCCCAAGGGCCGCTCCGACGCGGAGATCGAGCGTTTCTGCCAGTCGTTCATGACCGAGCTCCACCGTCACCTGGGCGAGTACACCGACATCCCCGCCGGTGACATCGGTGTGGGAAGCCGCGAGATCGGCTACATGTTCGGGCAGTACCGGCGGCTGAGCAACCGCTGGGAGGCCGGGGTCATCACCGGCAAGGGCCTGGACTGGGGCGGTTCGGCGGTCCGTACCGAGGCCACGGGGTACGGCACGGTCATGTTCACCGAGCGGATGCTGGAGCGGTCCGGTCAGGGCCTCGCGGGACGCCGTGTGGTGGTGTCCGGTTCGGGCAACGTCGCGATCTACGCGGTGGAGAAGGCCCAGCAGCTGGGCGCCATCGTGGTCGCCTGCTCGGACTCCAGCGGATACGTGGTGGACGACAAGGGCATCGACCTGGACCTGCTCAAGGAGGTCAAGGAGGTCGAGCGCGCGCGGATCAGCGCCTACGCGGAGCGGCGCGCCGGAGCGTCCTACGTCGAGGGCGGCAGCGTGTGGGACGTCCCCTGTGAGGTGGCGCTCCCCTCGGCGACCCAGAACGAGCTGAACGCCGACGCGGCCCGGACGCTGGTCGGCAACGGTGTCCGGGCGGTGGCCGAGGGCGCGAACATGCCCACCACGCCCGAGGCGGTCAAGGTGTTCCGCCAGGCGGGCGTGCTGTTCGCGCCGGGCAAGGCCGCCAACGCGGGCGGTGTGGCCACCAGTGTGCTGGAGATGCGCCAGAACGCCCGGCGGACCTCGTGGTCCTTCGAGCACGCGGAGTCGGAGCTGGCCGAGACCATGGCCGGTATCCACGACCGCTGCGAGGATGCCGCGGTGCGGCACGGGTCCAAGGGCGACTACGTGCTGGGCGCCAACGTGGCCGGGTTCGAGATGGTCGCCAACGCCATGCTGGCGCAGGGCCTCATCTAGCGAGCGCCGGAAGGGTCGGGGGCGTGCCGGGGCTGGAGGGGTTCCGGGCCGCCCCCGTGGTGTCGCGGAGGTTTCCGCCCGGCTCTCGGCGGGGGCGGACGCCACGAACCCCGGCCGTCCTCCGCGGCGTTGTCGGAACCGGCGCGGACAGCCTCGCGCAGCGCTTCGAGCAGGGCCTGGACGTCGGGGGACGCGTCTCCTCCTCGGAACGGGAACAGGGCGGGGCGGGGTGCCGGTGTGCCACCGGGCCCGCCCCTCAGCCGATCACCACAGGTGGTGCACCCGGGGGCGGACGAGGTCGTCGTAGACCTCGCGGACCTGCTCGTGGACCTTGGCGTCCAACGGCGGCAGGGCCGCGGCGGCCGCGTTGGCCCTGGCCTGGTCCGCGTCACGTGCGCCGGGGATGACCACGCTCACCCCCTCCTGGTCGAGAATCCAGCGCAGCGCGAACTGCGCCAGGGTGGCGCCCTCGGGCACCAGGGGGCGCAGGCGCTCGACGGCCTCCAAGCCGGTGGCGAAGTCCACGCCGGAGAAGGTCTCACCCCGGTCGAAGGCCTCGCCGTCGCGGTTGAAGGTGCGGTGGTCGTCCGCGCCGAAGGTGCTGTCCGCGGTGAACCGGCCCGACAACAGGCCGCTGGCCAGCGGAACCCGCGCGATGATACCGACGCCGGCCGCCCTGGCAGCCGGTAGGACCCGTTCGAGGGGTTTGTGGCGGAAGGCGTTGAGAATGATCTGCACGCTGGCCGTGTTCGGCCGTTCGATGGCAGCCAGGGCCTGGTCACAGGTCTCCACCGACACTCCGTAGGCGCGCATGCGCCCCTCGTCCACCATGGCGTCCAGGTCGTCGAAGACGGCGTCGCTGGCGATGACCGCCGAGGGCGGGCAGTGCAGTTGGACCAGGTCGACGGTGTCCACCCCGAGGTTGCGCCGGGAGTCGTCGTTCCAGGCCCGGAGGTTGCCGGAGTTGTAGTGGGCCGGGTCCTGGGCCATCCGGCGGCCCATCTTGGTGGCCACGGTCAGGTGGGGGTGGTCCCTCAGGAGTCGGCCGATCCGCCGTTCGCTGAGCCCGTCACCGTAGACGTCGGCGGTGTCGACGAAGGTGACTCCCCCCTCCACCGCGGCGTTCAGGGCGCCCATGGCGTCCGCCTCGCTGACCTCGCCCCAGGCGGAGCCGATCTGCCAGGCACCGAATCCGACGGTTCCGACACGGCCGACGGTACCGAGTTCACGTGTGTCCATGGCCGTGATCCTAAGTCCTCTGGAATCGCTCCCACTCAGGTCTTTGGGCCCGGAAACCACCGGTTTCCGACCCATTTTCCCTGCGCGTGGCCGGAAACGGTCAGGCGCGTGCGAAGGCCCCGCGCACCATCGCCTCGACCAGGGCGCGCACGGCGGCGCGGTCCACCTGCTCGACGGGGCGTGTGACCAGTGTGAACAGGGCGCCCGCGTACAGCGCGCCGAGCGTGGCGACGGTGTCCTTCGTGGCCAGGGTGCCGAGGTCCTCGTGCAGTCGGACGGTGCTGGAGTAGGTGGCCTCCTCCAGGCGGCCGAGGACGGCCGCCAACCGGGGGCTGCGCCGGGCCTCCATCTGGAGTTCGAAGACGGCCAGGTAGCGGTCGCGCAGGGTGGTGGCGGCCGTCCACAGGGAGGCCGAGAGCAGGTCCACCATCGTGTGGACGGTGGCCTCGGCGCGGCCCGGACCGGAGGGCGCGACCCGGTCGGGATCGGAGACCACCTCGCCCGTGGCGCGCTCCGCCTCGGCCACGTGGAGCTCCACGATCCGCTCGGCGGCCGCGACGAGCAGGCCCTCGCGGCTGCGGAAGTAGTTGGTGGCGGTGCCTGCGGGCACGTCCGCGCGGGCTTCGACGGAACGGTGGGTGAGCCCGTGCGCCCCCCGCTGCGCCAGAAGGGTGACGGCCGCGTCCGCCAGGGCTCGGCGGCGGTGCGGGTTGGGGCGGGGCATGGGGCGATTATAGGGCGCGGAGCGATACCACTACCATCGTATTGAAATGGGTGGCGGTCGACCGCCACCCGGGACGAGGAGTGGGAGTGCCATGCGGGATCGCACAGTCACGGTCGTCGGCGGAGGCCTTTCCGGTCTGGCCTCGGCGGTGGGTCTGGCCCGGGCGGGCTGGCGGGTCCGGGTGCTGGAGCGCCGCCCCGAAGGGGGCGAGGTGGGGTCGGGCCTGGCCCTGCCCCGCAACGGCGTGACCGCCCTGGGCGCGCTGGGGATCGGGGAGGAGCGGGTGGACGAGGCGGGCCATCGCACCGTGGGGACCGGGTTCGTGGACACCCTCGGCCGCCGTGTGCTGACCATCCCCGCCGACGACCCCCGGGTGCGCCGGGCCGTGACCGTCTGGGGGTTCCACCGCCAGCGGTTGCACGCCCTCCTGAGTCGGGCGGCCCGCGACACCGGAGTGGAGCGCGTGGACGGGGCTCGGGTGACACACGTGGAGAGGGGCCGCCCCGAAGGCCCGCCCGCCGTGGTCCACTGGCGGCGGGACACCGTCGACCACCGGGACGAGTCGGATCTCGTCGTGGGCGCGGACGGCATGTGGAGTGCGGTGCGCACCGCACTCCACCCCGAGGTACGGCCCCGGTACAGCGGTAGCACCAGCTGGCGGGCCCTGATTCCCGTCGGGGCACTGGAAGGCACCGGGATGGATGGGCGCCTCGTCGAGTACTGGGGGCCGGGCGCGGAGTTCGGGGTGATGCGGGTCAGCGCCGACCTCGTGTACTGGTACGGGTACGAGCGCCAGCCCGAGGGGAGCGTCTTCGACGACGAGCTCGCCACCGCACGGGCCCACTTCGCGGGCTGGGCGCCCGGAGTGGTCTCCCTCATCGAGTCCACCGCGCCCGACCAGCTCATGCGGCACGACGTCCACCACCTGGTGCGGGGGCCGCGCCGCTACCACCGGGGGCGGGTGGTGCTGGTGGGGGACGCCGCCCACGGCGCGCTGCCGACCATGGGGCAGGGCGCCGCCACCGCCCTGGAGGACGGTGCCGTGCTGGCCCGGTTGGCCGAGCCCGCCCGGGAGGGGGACCTGGGGCGCGCCCTCGCCGAGTTCGACGCCCTGCGCCGTCCCCGGTGCCGGGCCATCGCCCGCCAGGCTCGTCTCGTCGCACGGGTGGGGGCCGACCTCGGCGGCGGCTGGCGTCAGCGGGTACGCAACGCCGCCTTCCGCCTGATTCCGGCGAACGCCCTGGTCCCCGTCGGTATGAGCGCGGTGTCGTGGTCCCCTCCGGAGCCGCTGACCCCCGCGTGAGGAGGCCCCAAGCGGGCCGCCGGCCTTCGGGCGCCGCTCGCTCCCTCACCGGAGACGCCCGGGGGCTCGCGGTACACGTGCGGGACGGACCCCGCACGGTGGGGTCCCGAGCCCCCGGGGGCGGCCTCCCTGCGTCGGGGGCGCGACGGCCGGTGCGGGACATCGCGCGTTGCCGGGGCGGCGGGCCGGGTCTAGAGTCGCGGTCCATGAGTGATCCCCGCATCGACCCGCCCCCGTCCGCCGACGAACGCACCATGCTCGACTCCTGGCTGGAATGGCACCGGGAGACCCTCGCCGTCAAGTGCCAAGGGCTCACCGACGAACAGCTGCGTGAACGCTCCACCCCGCCCTCACCCCTGTCCCTGTTGGGGCTGGTGCGGCACATGGCCTACGTGGAGCACATGTGGTTCCGCGTGGTCCTGGCGGGAGAGGACTACCACTCTCCGATCAAGTCCGCCGACGACAGGGACGGCGACTTCCTCGGCACCGACGACGCCTCGGTCGAGGAGGCCTTCGCCGTGTGGCGGTCGGAGATCGACAACGCCCGGAAGGCCGCCGCCGGACTCTCGCTGGACACCGTGGGCAGGGCGAAACGCCACGGGGAGGACATCTCCCTCCGGTGGATACTGGTGCACATGATCGAGGAGTACGCCCGCCACAACGGGCACGCGGACCTCATCCGTGAACGCGTCGACGGGACCACGGGGGAGTAGCTCCCGCGGGCCCCGGCCCTGGCGGGCACCGGGGACGGCGTGGCCGGTGCCGCGCCGCCCCCCCGGGTCAGGCGAAGGACTTGGACAGGTCCTTGACCACGGTGCGCTCGGGCACGAAGCGGACCAGCCGGGCGTCGTCGGCGTAGTACCGGAAGTCCCGGTGCCACCCGCTCTCGTCGTCGCCCAGGTACCGGGCCAGCTTGCGTCTGCTCAGAACCGGGTCGAAGGGCACCACCCGCGCCTCACCGCGCATGATCACCTGGAGGAACTCCTGCCGTTCCAGGTCGCAGGTGTCCACCACCACGGCCACCCGGGGGTCCTTCTCCAGGTGGCGGGACATCACGGCGTACTCCCCGGTGATCCACCACAGCACGCCCTCCTCCCACAGGAACCACACCGGACGAACGGTGGGCGCCCCGGAGGCGTTGACCGTGGCCACACGCGCCACCAGGGGCCGGGACAGGAAGGCGTCGACGTCGAAGGGGTGCTCGGGCCGGGGAGTATCGGGGTGAGGGGTCATGCCCCCAATCTAGGTCGCGCGAAGCGGGCGCGAAAGTGCGCGGAGCGGGCTGTGGACGGCCGGTGCGCGAGTCGGTTCCCGGCCGGAGCGGGCCAGAGGAAGGCCCGCCCCTGCCGGGGGCCAGCGGAGAGCCTCAGGAGGAGAGGTCGGGGACACCCTCTGAGTGGCTGACCTGCACGGTGTGGGTCACCCATCCGTGCTCGGTCTCCTGGTGCAGCAGAAACGCGGTGGGTTCCTCCGTGAATCCCATCGGGCCCTCCCCTTCCATTTTCAGGCGGCTCTGCTGGTGGGTGCTGGGCGCCGTGGCGAGGATGCTTCCACCGAACCCGGTGACGGTCGGCCGGTGCACGTGCCCGGCCAGGACCCGAACCACGTTCGGGTGACGGGCCACCACCTCCTCCAGAGCCGGACCGTCGTCGAGCCGCATGCCGTCGGCGAAGGGCATGCCGACGGGCACCGGTGGGTGATGCACGCATACGAGGGCCGGGACGTCGGGACGTTTCTCCAGGGCCGCGTCCAACCAGTTCAGCTGGTCGGTCCCGAGGAACCCTCCCGCCGCGCCCGGCACGAGCGAGTCCAGGACCACGAGGGTGAAGCCGGGGTACTCCACCAGGTAGTGGCAGCTGTCGCCGCCGCCGAGTTGGACACCTCCCTTGAAGGCGGAGATCAGGTTCTGGTGGTCGTCGTGGTTGCCGGTCGCCACGTGCACGGGGATCGGGAACCCCGCGATGATCGCACGCAGGGCGCCGTACTCCACTGGGTGCGCGGTGTCGGTCAGGTCGCCCGTGATGACCACGCAGGTCGGGTGCGGTCTCAGGGCCAGCACCCTGTTGATCGCCAGGGCCAGACCGGTGACGGCGGACGACTCCGGGTCCTCCAACGAGATGTGCGGGTCGCTCAGGTGGGCGACGGAGAAGGGCTCTGGGGGAGCGGAACCGGAAGTAGGGGTCATGACGGCCACAGTGCCCGAGTCGATGTCTTGTCGGCAACCGTGTTCGCCGTGAGCGGTTCGCGGGGCCGCGACGACCGCGCGCGTCGCGTCGGATGTGCCTCGGGTCGGGTGTTCGAACGCGAGTCGGTCACCGGGCGACCGTTCACGGCCCGGTCAACGGGACGCGCCGATCCGCTCGAGCCGGTCACGGAGGAGCGCCCCTGCCGCGGAGTCCGCTCCCCGCTGTCGACGGCGCCTTCCGCCCATGGAAGGTCCAGGTAGATCCTTTTCCAGGCCTGCCCTCGGAGCACGTCCTCGAGCGGGAGCAGGATTCGGTGGTCGACACCGAACCCGTGGACCATGACGAGCGGGGTTCCTTCTCCGTGCACCTGAGCGATCATCGTCCGGACCTGTCGCCCGCGTTCGGCGGAAAACCCTTTGCCGGCGGGCGATCGCGCTTCGACAATGGGCGGATGGTCGATCGACACTTCTCCTCCCCGGACCTCGCCGAGCTCTACGATCACTTCAACAACTGGCAGAGCTCGCCGCAGGACGACTTCTACCTCGACCTGGTGATGGAGGCCCGGTCCGTGCTGGACGTGGGCTGCGGCACCGGAAAGATCCAGCGGGTGGCGCGCGAGCGCGGACACACCGGCCGACTCGTGGGCCTGGACCCGGCGGACGCCATGCTGGAGGTGGGCCGCCGGGACCGCGACGACGTCGAGTGGACTCTCGGCGACCTGGTCGCCGGGCCCTACGACGACGAGGCGAGCGGCCCGTTCGAGGACGAGTTCGACCTGGTCATCATGTCCGGGCACGCCTTCCAGGTGTTCGTCACCGACGAGGAGGTGCGCGCCAACCTGGCCGCCGTCCGCAGGGCGCTCACCGCCGGGGGACGGTTCGTGTTCGAGACCCGTAACCCCGCCTTCCGTGCCTGGGAGGCCTGGTCGCCCGAACGCTCGCGCACCGTGCGGGGCCCGGACGGTCGGGACGCGACCTGCGTACACCGGCTGCGCGAAGTGGACGGCGAGCTGGTCACCTTCACCTCCGACTACAGCGTCGACGGGTGGCCCGAACCGGTGGTCAGCCGGAGCACGCTGCGGTTCCTGGACGCGGCCCGCCTCAACGGCTTCCTGGAGGAGGCCGGGTTCACGGTGACCGCGCAGTACGGTTACTGGGACCGCGGCCCGCTCACGGACGCCAGCATGGAGATCATCACCTTCGCCCGCCCCGCCTGACCCGGCCTCGTTCGAGGAGGCGGGGCCGCGCCATCCCCTCGGTGCCTCCGGCGCGGCGGCGGGCGGGATACTGGTGGCCGACCGACCACGTGAGGAGGCGTGCGTGTTCTTCTTCTACAGCAGCCGTCTGGGCTGTGTGACCTCCCTGTTGCTCTCGGCCGCGCTGACGGTGCTGGTGCTCTACCTGCTGGGCTGGATCTGACCGGGCCCCGTTCTCTCAGGGGCTCCGCGGGTTCACCCGTGGCAGCCACGGGTGGTGGACCCCGTGGACCCGGGCCAGCGCGGCCGTCAGCCACCGGCGCTGGCGGGCGTCCAGCACGGGCAGCGCGGCCGCGAGGTCGCGCTCGTCCTTGGGGCGACGCGCCGAGGCCTTGTAGAGGAGCTGTACCTCAGGGGCCAGGTAGGGCGGCCCCTCCGGTGCGCGCCGGACCAACCGGGTGAGGGGAAGGGTGATCCGGGTGTCCCGGCGGAAGACCCAGCGCTCGCCCTCGGAGTCGTCCAGCATGACCTGGAGCCGCCAGGGAGCGGTGGGGCCGGGGCGGCACCAGAGGTCGTGGACGCCCGCGGGCAGGGTCTCCTCCGGAGGCCAGGGGCGTAGCGTGCCGGGCGGGTCGGCCGCCCACCACTCCCAGTCGGGCCAGGCCGCCCGGATCGTGTGCTGGTCGCGGCGGAGCAGCCCCACGTCGGTGTCGGCGTGCTCGCGGAAGGGGTGTCCCACGGCGAACGCGACGGCGTGCCCGCCCGCGATCCACCAGGGGGCGGCCACGCCGCCAAGCGCGAGGGCGACCTCTTCGGGTGCCAGGGGGTCCCAGGGGGCGAGGGGGTCGGCGTGAGCGCTCACGCCGACCCCTCCGCGACGGCGTCGATGCGGCGCTGCACCCCGTCCAGGAGGGCCTCCAGGCCGAACTGGAAGGACTCCCACGCCTCCTGCTCCAGGTAGGGCTCGCCCGGGTCGGCGTTCTCGAAGGCCCCGGCCTTGGTCATGAGGGTGAGGACGGGGAAGCGTTCGGCGAAGTCCTCGGAGACCTCCTCGAGCTGAGCGCTGCGGGCGAACCACCACTGGTCCTCGGGCTGCCCGGTGACCGCCTCGGCCTGGCGGGCCTCGGCCGCGGTGCGGACCATGCCGCGGGCCAGGTTGAGGACGCTCCCGTAGGCGTCGCCGATGGCCCGGGCGGGGAGCCCCGCGGCGTGCAGGACCGCGGCGAGGGCCTCGAAGAGCCGGTACTCGTTGGGGCCCAGGACAGGGCGGGCCTGGGAGATCTCCAGGGTCCAGGGATGGCGTAGGTAGAAGGCCCACAGTCGACCGCTCCAGGCCAGGACCTCCGCGCGCCACCCCGTTGTGTCGGTGGCGCCCCCTACCCTCGGCTCGGAGGGTTCGCGGTTCTCCTCCCACTCGCGGACCAGCTCGGCGAAGGCGTGGTCGTACATGAGGTCGACGAGCTCGTTCTTGCTGGCCACGTAGGTGTACAGCGACATGGCGGTACGCCCGAGCCGTTCTCCCACGGCCCGCATGGACAGGGCCTGGAGGCCCTCGGCGTCGGCGACCTCGATGGCGGTCTCCACCACCAGATCCACGCTGAGTTGGGCCCGTGGCCCGGGTCCGGAGCGTTCGACCGGCTCGTGGTCGCGCCACAGCAGCCGCATGGAGCGACGGGGGTCTCCCTGCCCGGCGTAGACAACCACTTGCATCTCCTTATGGAATAAACTAACGTTCGCGGGCCGTTAGTTTACCGCATAAGGTTTCCCGAGGACCCTGAGGAGCAGCTTGTCTTCCGAACCCACCACCCTGGCGGACTCCCACGACACCATCCAGGTCCGAGGGGCCAGGGAGAACAACCTCGACAACGTCTCCGTGGACCTGCCCAAGCGAAGGCTGAGCGTGTTCACCGGGCTCTCCGGATCGGGGAAGTCCTCACTGGTGTTCGGCACCATCGCCGCCGAGTCACAGCGGCTGATCAACGAGACCTACACCGCCTTCCTCCAGTCCTTCATGCCCAGCGTGGGCCGCCCCGACGTGGACGCGCTGCGCAACCTCAGCGCCGCGATCATCGTCGACCAGGAGCGCATGGGCGCCAACTCGCGCTCCACCGTGGGCACCGCCACCGACGCCCACGCCATGCTGCGCATCGTCTTCAGCAGGGTGGGCACACCCCGTCTGGAGCCCGCCAGCGCCTTCAGCTTCAACAACTCCGAGGGCATGTGCCCCGAGTGCGAGGGGTTGGGCCGCACCAACCAGATCGACCTGGAAGAGCTCTACGACCGGGACCTGTCCCTGAACGAGGGCGCCATCACCGTCCCGGGGTTCGCCGTGGACAACTGGTACTGGCAGATCTTCGCCACCTCGGGCCTACTCGACCCCGACAAGAAGCTCCGCGACTACGACGAGCGGGAGTGGGACACCTTCCTGCGCCACCCCGTGACCAAGGTGAGGGTGGGCACCAGCAACCTGACCTACGAGGGTCTGGTCCCCAAGATCAAGCGCACCTACCTCACCAAGGAGCGCGAGAAGATGCAGAGCGGCATCCGCGCGTTCGTGGACCGGGCCGTGGTCTTCTCGACCTGTCCCGAGTGCGCGGGCACCCGGCTCAACGCCGCGGCGAGGGAGGTCAAGGTCAACGGACGCACGATCACCGAATGCGCGTCCATGCAGATCAGCGACCTGGCGGAGTTCGTCCACGCGATCGACGAGCCCTCGGTGAAGCCGCTCGCGGACACCCTCGGGCACACCCTGGACTCGCTGGTGGAGGTCGGACTCGGATACCTCAGCCTGGACCGCGAGTCGGGGACGCTCTCCGGCGGCGAGGCCCAACGGGTCAAGATGGTCCGCCACCTGGGCTCCAGCCTCAGCGACGTCACCTACGTGTTCGACGAGCCCACCGTGGGGCTGCACCCGCACGACATCGAGAGGATGAACCACCTGCTGCTGGGCCTGCGCGACAAGGGCAACACCGTGCTGGTGGTCGAGCACAAGCCCGAGACCATCGCCATCGCCGACCACGTCGTGGACCTGGGGCCGGGCGCCGGACCCACCGGCGGCACCGTCACCTACAGCGGCGACGTGGCCGGGCTGCGGGCCTCGGGTACCCTCACCGGGCGCCACCTGGACCACCGGGTCGCCCTCCGCGAACGGGCGCGGACCCCGAAGGGGAGCCTCCCCATCCGAGGCGCCAGTACCCACAACCTCCGGGACGTGTCCGTGGACGTTCCACTGGGCGTCCTCACGGTCGTCACCGGGGTGGCGGGCTCGGGCAAGAGCTCGCTCATCCACGGGGCCCTGCCCGGCCGGGAGGGCGTGGTGGTCGTCGACCAGTCCGCGATCCGCGGGTCGCGCCGCTCCAACCCGGCCACCTACACCGGGCTGCTGGACCCGATCCGGACCGCCTTCGCCCGCGCCAACAAGGTGAAGCCCTCCCTGTTCAGCGCGAACTCCGAGGGCGCGTGCCCCGAGTGCAAGGGCGCCGGGGTGATCTACACCGACCTGGCGATGATGGCGGGGGTGGCCACCACCTGCGAGAAGTGCGAGGGGCGCCGCTTCAAGGCCGAGGTGCTCGAACACAGGCTGCGGGGGAGGGACATCAGCCAGGTTCTGGCGATGTCCGTGGTGGAGGCCCGCGACTTCTTCGCTTCGGGCAACGCCCGCGTGATCCTGGACCGGATGCACGACGTCGGACTCGGGTACCTGGGGCTGGGGCAGCCTCTGACCACTCTGTCCGGAGGCGAGCGCCAGCGGCTCAAGCTGGCCATCTCCATGGCCAAGAAGGGCGCCGTGTACGTGCTGGACGAACCCACCACCGGCCTGCACCTGGCCGACGTCGACCGGCTCCTGGCACTGATGGACCGCCTGGTGGACGACGGCAACACCGTTGTGGTGATCGAACACCACCAGGCGGTGATGGCCCACGCCGACCACCTCATCGACCTCGGTCCGGGGGCCGGGCACGACGGCGGCCAGGTGGTGTTCGAGGGCACACCGGCCGAGCTCGTGGAGCGGGGGGAGACCCTCACCGCCCGGCACCTGCGCGCCTACCTGGGCCGTTAACGTCCCTGAACGAGCAGGTGGGGCCCGCCGTCGGAGAACTTCCGAAGGCGGGCCCCGTGTGTGCTCGGGTGCCGCAGGGTGGGGGCAGGAGGTGACGGGCACGGCCTCGCGGGCGCGGGCGATGACGGCGTAGGGGGTGCTATAGCGCACGCTGGGTCGCACATGACCATCACGATGATCCCGGCGAAGCCCGCCCAGCCGTTGGGCCCGTAGGAGATGAAGAGCGTGACGGCCAGGGTGCAGCCGAACAGGCTCTGGATGTCGTTAGTCCAGACGGTCAGCTTCTCGGTCCTGAAGGACCGAGCTTGCAGCTCGAGCCCACACCTGGATGGTGAATGCTAGTCCGCGTCGTCGGCAGCGTGACTCACTGCCCAGACCGCAACACCACGTTGGGCGATGTTACGGCCTGCGTTGACGTCGGCGTGCTCAGCGAAGCCGCACGACGTGCACTGGAAGGTGGCCTGGTCGGCCCGGTTCTTCTTGTCGATGTGGTCGCACTCACTGCACCCCTGCGAGGTGTAGGCCGGATCGACGTAGACCACCGGCACCCCGGCCCGTTTCGCCTTGTAGGCGATGTAGGAGCCGAGCTGGGCGAAGGACCAGGAGTGCAGCGTGACCCGCTGGGGCTTGCGTAGCCGGACCCTGTCACGAATTCCGCCCAGATCTTCCAGGGCGATACCGCGACAGGTGCGTTGAGCCTCGG
The DNA here is from genome assembly GCF_040635075.1 of Nocardiopsis sp. NPDC007018. NCBI lineage: Bacteria > Bacillati > Actinomycetota > Actinomycetes > Streptosporangiales > Nocardiopsidaceae > Nocardiopsis > Nocardiopsis sp. NPDC007018. Next base: position 109,372 of record NZ_JBEYHA010000014.1, on the reverse strand, counting down.
TCACGATCCGCTTGGCGATGCGGTGATTGGTATCGGCGGCGAACCGCCTCTCACGGCCCGACAGGCGACGCGGCACACGCTTGGCGGACTTGGTGCCCTTGGACTGCAGGCGCTTGCGCAGATGACGGTGGCGGTGGCGGACGTGGTTGAGCTGCTTGCCGGAGTAGACGGTGCCGTCCGAGGTAGTGGCGATACTGGCGATCCCGAGGTCGACACCGACGAACCCCTCGGGGGTGTACTCCTCGGCTACGGGCACCTCACAGGTGGCGTACAAGTACCAGTTGTCACCGCGTCGGACCAGGTACGTGCGCCACCGAGGCCACGAGATCGGCAACGTGGTGAGCGGGGTGCTCACCGTGGACGTCGGGTTCGACACCTACGAGCTGCGGCCGGGCGACTCGATCACCTACCCCTCCACCACCCCGCACCGCATCTCCAACCAGGGCGAGCACGACGCCGTCGCCGTCTGGCTCAACCTGGACTGAGCCCCGGCCCGCCGAGGTTCGAGCGCGTCCGCCGGGACGGGCGGGGGCCTCCGACCGGGACGCACCCCTCGCGATGGGCCGCGGACCGCATGTGACCCGCCGACCGCTCCGGCCTCAGGCGAGCTCGTCGAAGCGCTCCCGGGCGCGCTCCACCTGAGGCATGGTCTCGGTGGACCAGACCAGGAGCGCGTCGACGAGGTCCTGGAGGGTTCGGCCCAGGGTCGAGATGCGGTACTCCACGGCCAGGGGGCGAGTGCTCACCACGACCCGGTCGACCATCCCGTTGCGCTCCAGGCGCCGCAGGGTCGCGGTGAGGGACTTCTGGGTGACGACGGGGATCGCGCGGCGCAGGCCGTTGAAGCGCAGGGGCTGTTCGCAGAGGTGGTCGAGCACCTGGAGCGACCACTTGTCGAGGATCTGGTCGAGGAGTTCACGGTGCTCCGCGGTGATCTGCGGGGCGGGCTGGACGGTCGGGGTTTCGCGCATGATACCTGGTCTCGTTGAGGTTCCCTTAGGCCACCTAGTACACATGAGATACCTGACCTACGCCAACCGGAAGGACCCTTCCATGACCGTGCAGCTGCTTTCCCCCGAGGGCCTGTTCCAGCCCGTCCCCTACCACCACGTCGCGATCGGCACCGGCAGTCGCCAGGTGCACGTGGCCGGACAGATCGCCCGCGACGGCGACTCCAACCGGCTGGCCACCGGCGACCTCACCGGCCAGGTCGAGATCGTCCTGCGCCACACGGCGAGCGGCCTGGCCGCGGCGGGCGCGACCTTCGACGACGTCGTGCGCCTGCGGTTCTTCGCCGTCGGCTGGAAGCCCGAGAAGGCCGACGCCTTCATGAAGGGGATCGAGAACGTCACGGAGGAACTGCGCCTGCCCACGCCGCTGCCGCCCGTGTCGCTGATCGGTGTGGACTACCTGTGGGAGCCCGACGTCCTCGTCGAGCTGGAGGCCTTCGCCGTCCTGGACTGACTGTGAGGATGTGTAGTGGCTTCTCCGACGGGTCTGACTCACGGACTGACCGACGTTTTCTGTCCTGTTGGGGATTTGTCGGCCCGTTCGGAGGGGCCGCTACACGCGACCGGACGGGCGATCGTGACCTCATAGGAGCTTGGTCTAGGAGCCCCACCACAGTCTTGTCCGCCCGCCCGGCCGGCGCGTGCCACCCCAACGGGATCAGCGACAAGGCGGCAGGTACCAGCATGACCGATCAACCCCTCGATGTCACAGCGGGCGTGGACACCCACGGCCACACCCACCACGCCGCGATCATCGACCCGCTCGGCCGGCACCTGGCCGACGCCGAGTTCGACGCCACCGGCCCCGGATACCACCAGCTCCTGACCTGGCTGGAATCGTTCGGAACCGTGGCGGCGGTCGGAGTGGAGGGCACCGGCGCCTACGGAGCCGAACTGGCCCGCCACCTGGCCCGAGCGGGCCTGACGGTGGTGGAGGTGGACCGGCCCGACCGCAAGATGCGCAGGATGAAGGGCAAATCCGACCCCATCGACGCCTACGCCGCGGCCACCGCGGTCGCCTCGGGCCGGGCCACCGGTACCCCCAAGACCCGCGACGGGATCGTGGAGGCCATCCGCGCCCTGCGGGTGGTGCGCCGCTCAGCGGTCAAGGCCCGCACCCAGGCCATCAACCAGACCCGCCAACTGGTGGTCACCGCCCCCGAACAGGTGCGTGCGGCGTTGCGTGACCTTCCCGTCAAGGAGCTGACGGCCCGGTGCGCCCGGCTGCGCCCGGGCACTGACCTGACCGATCCGGTCCCAGCGGTCAAGTTCGCGCTGCGTCGGCTGGGCAAGCGTGTGGGTGCCCTTGATGAGGAGCTCCAGGAGCTGGATGTTCGACTCAAAGCCTTGACCCGTCAAGCTGCCCCGGAGTTGTTGGAGGTCAAGGGTGTGGGTCCTGATGTGGCCGGCCAGCTGTTGGCCACGTGTGGGGATAACCCCGACCGTTTGGGTTCGGAGGCGGCCTTCGCGCACTTGTGCGGGGTGGCGCCGATCCCGGCTTCCTCGGGGCGGCGGGACCGGCATCGGCTCAATCGGGGCGGGGATCGGGCCGCCAATCACGCGTTGCACACCATCGTGCTCTCTCGGATGCGATGGGACGAGCGCACTCGCGCCTACGTTGAGCGGCGCACCGGCCAGGGGTTGGCCACCAAGGACATCATGCGGTGTTTGAAACGCTATGTGGCTCGGGAGGTCTTCCAAGTGCTGAACTCGAAGAACACGACGAAATCCCGGGGCAGAGATGACTTCGCTGAAGCTGCTTGACATCCATAGGAGCATCCACGACCACCGGTGGCCCCGCTCAGGAAGCGGGGCCACCGGGATGGTTCAGTCCTCCTCGAGCGCGTCCTCGTCGGGCCGGACCCGGCCCGCGAGCCGGTAGTCCACACGGACGTCCTCGTAGACGGTCCCGGTCTCGACGGGCCTGGGGACGCCGGACCGGTCGCTGCCCGCCGTGCCCTCCGACCGGGGGCTACCCCTGTACCTCGACTCGACCTGCGGCACCTCGCGGAACGTCAGTTCGCGCGCGGTGACGGACGCGCCGATCTCCACGTCGTACCCGGGTTCCTTCCGGTTGTTCACGGTGATCACCCCCGGTTCACCGGTCGGCCCCGCCACCGGGGCGCCGCACCGTGTCACCGGCCCGCTTCGCGACGTCGCGCAACACGTTCGCGGTGGCCCTCGCGGCCTCTCCCGCGCTCTTCGCGGCCTGCTCCGCCCGCTTCGCCGCGGCCTCCACGGACCCCACCGCGTCGGCGGGAAGCGAGCCGACATCCTCTGGCGGGTCGTCGACGCCCTCGTCCCCTCCGGCCTCGTCGGGCGCCTCGTCCTCGATGTCCGGGTCGGGGTCGGGGTGCTCCGTCTCTTCGGCGCCGGACCCGTCGTCGTGTGCCGCGTCCCCGGTGGCCGGGAGCACGTCGCTGACCGTGTGCGCGGCACCTGAGCCGACTCCCTGCGCGGTGTCTCCGACGTCCTCGACGGCGCCACCAGCGCCCTGTCCGACATCCTCGACGGTGCTCCCGGCACCTTGACCAACGTCCTCGACCGCGCTTCCGGCTCCCGAGCCGACGTCCTCGACCGCGCGACCCGTACCCTGTCCGACGTCCCTGACAGCGCCTCCGGCCCCCTCGCCCAGTGCTCCGACGGCACGGCCCGCGCCACCGCCCACCTCTTCGAGACCGGATTCCACACCGCGAGCCACGTGTTCCAGGACCTGCGGGTTGGTGTCGATGGTGTGCAGGACCCGGGCGATGATCTCCCTGACGTTGTCGAGTCTGACCTTGAGCAGGGCCTCGGCCTCGACTCCCTTGATGTTCAGGTGGACGCGACCGAGTCCGACGTCGGCCCCCACCTTCAGCTTGAGCAGGTCCAGTACCTCGGCCTGGAGCGAGACGGAGGCGACCAGGTTGTCGACCTCGAGGTCGATCTCGTCGACCCGCAGGTTCGGGACTTCGAGCAGGACGTCCGGATCGCCGCTTCTCGCCGACTCGCCGTCGGATTCCCGGCGCGGCGCCGGAACGGCCTCGGTTCCCACACCCTCCGGTGCCGGGTCCTCCGCGACCCTCTCGACGTCCTCGCTTGTGCTTCCTCCGGTCCTTGGAGTCTCTTCCACCTTTCCCACAACCTTCCGCGTGGCTGGGAACACCCAGCTGTCTCAGCGCCCTTCCGGGGGGTGTCTTCGAACGGTCGGCCCGGTCGCGGACTCCGGTGCGCGGTGTCTTCCGTTGGTCGCCGTCGCGGGGGTGCGTGAGGGCGTGTCCGCCCCACGTACCCACCGCGAGCGCCAGGTAACCGTTACTCCAGTTCAGAGCTGTTCCAGGTGGCCTGATGCCCGGGCAGGACACGCCCCGCGCCAGGTCGGTCCCGGGCGCCCGCGCGATACTGGGCCGTATGTCGACTTCCTCCAGCTCCGAGCCCCCGCCCTTCTCCCGCGTCAAGATCCGGGTGGGAGCGCTGGTGTTCTGCCGGAACGAGGTGGCGCTCATCCGGCGCGACCGGCCCGGGTCGGTGCACTACACACCTCCCGGCGGCAACGTCGAGCCCGGTGAGGACCTGGTGGCCGCGCTCCGGCGCGAACTGGCGGAGGAGCTGGACCTGCACCCGCACCAGGCCACGGCACCGGAGCTGCTGTGGGTGGCCGACCAGCGGGTCAGCCGCCCCGGCCCCACCCCGCCGCCGCGCAAGCTCCACCTGCTCTACCGACTGCACGTCTCGCCCGAGGTGCGCGAAGTGCTGGCCGTGGAGGAGTACGACGAGCGGGCCGACGGCGGGTACGAGGTCGGCGTCGTGGAGTGGATCGACCACCGCAGGACCGCCGAGCTGCCGTTGTTCCCCCTGGTGGGGGCGGCGCTGGCGGCCCTGCCCGACCCGCACGCCCCGGTGACGGACGCCGCCCTGCCAGCGGCCACGGACGACACCTACGCGTGGGTCTAGGTCGGCCTCAAGCGGGCTGGTCCTCCGCGACCTTCTTGAGGTCGGACAGCCAGGTACGCCAGTCGGCCTTCCACTCCGCGGCGCGCTCGGCGCTGGCGACGCGGGTGTGCTCGACCCCCACCGACGACTTCGCCTCGCCCTTGGCCTGGAAGGTGACCGCGACGCGCGTGTCCTCGGGCAGATCGGCGGTGAAGCGTTTGCCCGGCTTGGCGGTGCGCTCGGCGGCCTCGACCGGCAGCCAGCGAGCGCGCAGGTCCGGGTCGGCGAAGGCCGCGAACAACCGCTCCACCGGGACGTCCACGGTCTTGCTGGCGCTGACCGCGAAACCGTCCTTCTTCTGTCCGGGTACGCGCAGGCCGCGCTCCTGCTCGTAGGCGACCGTGACGGTCTGCGCCCACCAGCCCGGCACGCCCTGCTCGTCGACCAACCACGCGGCGATCTCGGTGTGGGTGCGCGAGGTGGCGCCCCAGGCGTCCAACAGGGCGAACCAGCCCTCGTAGTCGCGGCCGGTGGCGTCGGCGACCTTGTGCCCGCGGACGCGGTCGCGGATGGTCGCGGCGCCCGTCCCCGGGGCGGCGGCGCTGTCGGGCGCGGGCTCGCTCTCGGGGAGCAGCTGTGCCCGGGCGGCGGTGTAGCTCTCGCCGGTCTTTTCCATGCGGTCGCGCACGGTCTGCTTGAAGGACTTCTGGCGGGTCATGACGGCTCCTCGGCGGCACACGGCGGAGCCCACGCCCCCGTCGCCCGCCGGAAGGGCTCACACGTCACACCGGCGTCCCGAGGGCTCCAGGGCCCCCTTTGCCTCCACGAGGCCGACGGCGTGGGCGCCGGGGCCGGAGGTTGGGCGCGGGACCGCGCCGTGTCCCACGTTACCCCGCCCCCCCGCCGCGCCGCCACCCCTTCCCAGGTCAGGGCCGTGCGCGATGGGCGCGCAGCACGGTGTCGTGGGTGTGGTGCGAGCCCGGGGGAGCGGGGGCCACCCGGGCCCGGGTCTCGTTGACGGTGACGGTCCAGTCGTCGTCCAGGAGCCCGGCCACCTCGGCGGGCTGGTAGTAGTCGGCGGGAACGTGCCCGTCCTCCAGCCGCTCGGGCAACGGGGTGATGTCGTGCCCGACGAACAGGAGGGTGCCTCCGGGGGCGACGGAGGCCAGCAGGGCGCGCAGGGCGGTGTGCTCGGGTTCGCGGGGGAGCGGGAAGTAGTGCACGGTGACCAGGTCGAAGCGGCCCGGCGGGGGCGGGGCAGTGGTCAGGTCCCCGTGTTGCCACGAGAGCCGCTCGCGGACGTCGGCGCCCTGGGCGGCGGCGCGCTCGAGGGCCACCCGCGAGATGTCGACCCCGGTGACCCTCCAGCCCCGTCGGGCCAGCCAGAGGGCGTCGCCGCCCTCGCCGCACCCCACGTCGAGGGCCCGCCCGGGTGTGAGGTCGTCCAGCTCGGCGACGAGGACGCCGTTGGGCTCGCCGCTGAACAGCCGTTCCCGGCTGCCGTACCTGTCGTCCCAGAATCGCGCGTCCATACCGGTCTCCTCACGGGGTCGGGGAGGCCGGGTGGCCCCCTCCGCCACCACGGTGCCCCCGACGGGGTGATTCGGCAAGGAAATGTGCGATAACGGCAAAAACCTCGTTCAGGACGGGTGGTCGTAGACCAGGGTGTGCCGCCAGAACAGGCGCCGACGCACCCGGGCGCCCGGCAGTTCCCGCGCGACGGCGGCACGGATCTGGTCGAGGGTCCACTCCGGTTCGCGTGTGGGGGCGCGCATGTGCGCGGGGGGTTCACTGGCCGGAACCGGGTGTCGCAGCAGGCCCACCAGCGGGTTGAGCACGGCGGAGAACACCCCGAGGAGGTGGTCGGCGGGGGTGGCGTCGCGGTGGCACCCCACGACCACCAGGCGGCCGCCGGGAACCAGGACGGAGCGCAGCTCCCGCAGGGTCGGCTCCAACGGCAGGTGGTGCAGGACGGCCACCATGGTGACGGCGTCCCAGCGCCGCCCCGGTGCGCGCCCGTCGAGGCCCGTGCGGACGACGGTGATCCCGGGAACGTCGGCGAAGCGGGAGACGGCCAGGTTCGCGGTCTCCGGATCGGGTTCCAGTCCCGTGACCGCGTCGACCCTCCGGCGCAGGCGGGCCAGCAGGTTTCCGGTGCCGCACCCGACGTCGAGGACCTCGCGCGCCCCGCTGGCGGCCACCCGGCGCACCACCCAGGGTGCGAGCCGGTCGTTGTGGCTCCACGGGTGCCGTCGGTTGAGGCGGTTCAGCCAGGCGGCCACGGGTGTCGGTGAGGGCATACCGGACACGGTAGCGGCGCCGCGCCGCCTCAGCCGAGCAGAACCCCGACCAGGGTCACCCCCGCCCAGGCCGCCCCCACGCCCAGGGACAGGTGCGCCAGCACGTTCAGCAGGGCGCGGCCCCGGGCGCCGGTCCGTGACAGCTGGACCGTCTCGTAGGCGAACGTCGAGTAGGTGGTCAGCGCCCCGCACAGCCCCGCGCCGAGCAGGTCCGTGGTCGCGGGGGAGAGCGGAAGCGCCAGAACCGCGCCCAGGACCAGGCTGCCGACCACGTTCACCAGCAGGGTTCCCCAGGGGAAACCCTCGCCCAGGCGGCGTTTGAGCTCCAGGTCCACCAGGAACCGGATCGGAGCCCCCACGGCCGCGCCCAGGACCACCATCAGCGCGCTCACGGGTTGCGCCCCCCGCCGTGGGTCAGGAAGCGGTGGGCCAACGCCGAGGCGGCCCAGGCCGCGGTGAGCGCCCCCGCCACTGTGAGGAGGAGATAGGCCAGCGCCACGCGCGGCTCCCCGCGCTCCAGGGCTGTCACCACGTCGGCGGCGTAGGCGGAGAAGGTGGTGTATCCGCCTAGGAACCCCACCCCCCAGAAGGGGCGGACCAGGCGGTTGCCGGGCCAGCGGTGCACGATCAGCTCCATGAGGAGGCCGATCAGCAGGCAGCCGGTGACGTTGACCGCAAGGATCGTCCAGGAGACCCCGGAGCTCGCGGGCGGCCAGAGCGCGTCCAGGGTGTGGCGGGTCAGCGCGCCCAGCGCACCGCCGGCGGACACGGCGGCGACCAGGGGCGCCACGGACCCCCGTGCGGATGAGGACATGGGGTCATTGTGCACCCACCGCGCCCGACCTGCCCGCTCGTCCCCGGGGGAGCCTCCTCGCGTCAGGGGCGTGACCGCTGGAGTGTCAGGGTCCGGTTCAGGGGGTGTTCAGGGCGATCCCTCATGGATTCCTGTCCGGCTGTATAGAATTCTGGCCATGCAGTCAGAAAAAAAGCCGGGCAGTCAGAAACGGTCCTTCATCGAGGAGGCCCGACGGGCGCAGATCATCGAGGCGGCGGTGGAGACCATCGCCGAGATGGGCTACCCCAACGCGTCCCTGGCGCGGATCGCGCGAACGGCGGGGATCAGCAAGGGCGTGATCTCGTACCACTTCGACGGAAAGGACGAACTGGTGGACCAGGTGGTGACGAGCGTCTACACGGAGATCGCGGAGTCGATCGTCCCCCGCGTCACGGCCCAACCCGACGCCGAGACGATGCTGCGCGCCCATGTGCGCGGCGTCGCCGAGTACGCGATGGAGCACCGCGACCGCATGGCCGCGCTGGCCCAGATCTTCATCCACGCCCGTGACGCCGACGGCGGACCCCGCTACGGCGGCCGCCAGGCCGAACCGCTCTACCAGGGCCTGGAGGGCTTCTACCGGCACGGCCAGGAGAGCGGCGAGTTCCGCGACTTCGACGTGCGGGTGATGGCGGTCAGCCAGCAGGCGTCCATCGACGCGATGTTCGAGTACTGGCGGGTCCACCCCGACCACGACCTGCTCGCCCACGCCGACGAACTGGGCGAGCTCCTCGTCCGTGCCGCCCGGGCCGACTGACCGCACCGAGCCCGTCCACCCCCCGAACACGAGGGCACCATGACACAGCACCACCCGCCCGTGATCCCAGCGACCACGCCCCCGGCCACACGGGCGCGCCTGTTCTTCGTCGACAACCTGCGGGTCTTCCTGACCGTGCTGGTGATCCTGCACCACGTCGCGGTCACCTACGGCAACATCCCGCTGTGGTTCTACACCGAGCCCGCCCAGGACCCCACCGGCGGCCTGCTGGACGTCTTCGTGATCCTCAACCAGACGTTCTTCATGGGGCTGTTCTTCCTTCTGGCGGGGTACTTCGTGCCCGGGGCCGTGGACCGCAGGGGCGGTCGCCCGTTCCTGCGCGAGCGCATGGTCCGCCTGGGCGTTCCGCTGCTGCTCTTCGTGGTCCTGCTGCGGCCGCTGGCGATGGCGCCCGCGCACGCCCAGCTGCTCGCGGCCGACCCGAGCCTGTCGTACTGGATGCTCTACGTGTTCGGGATCGACCCGGGACCCCTGTGGTTCGTGGAGGTCCTGCTGGTCATGAGCCTGGTCTACGTGGCCGTTCGCAGCCTGCGCGAACGCCGCCCCGCCGTCGTACTCGGCGCCCTGGAGCGAGCGGCCGCGCGTCCCGCCGACTCCGCGCCGCTGCGCTGGTTGGGGCCGGTCGTGCTGTTCGCCGTGGGCCTGGCGCTGCTCACCTTCGCCTGGCGGTTCGCCTTCCCCGCGCCGTACTGGCCGGTCGTGGGGCTGCCCAGCCCCGGGTACCTGCCGCAGTACGTCGCACTGTTCACGGTGGGTGTGTTGGCCTACCGCAACAACTGGCTCGTGCGGCTGCCGAACAGCGCCGGGTGGGGCGGGCTGGGGCTGGCCGCGACGGGACTGGTCGCCATGGCGGCGGTCCTGGTCATCGTCGGCGCTGACTCCCTGACCCCCGGAAGCTGGCAGGCGCTGGCGCAGATCCTGACCGAGAACCTTTTCGCCATGGGCGTGGTCGTCGCCCTCCTGGTGTCCTTCCGTCGGCTGTTCGACCGAAGCAACCGCTTCCTGGAGTTCCTGTCCGACAACGCCTTCGCCGTCTACGTGCTCCACGCCGTGGTGCTGGTCGCGCTCGGGGTGGCCCTGAGCGGTTGGGAGGCCTCCGCGCTGGCCAAGTTCGCGGGGATGGGCGTGCTGGCCGTGCCGCTGTGCTGGGTGGCGGCCGCCGCCGTGCGTGCGGTGCCGGGAGCCAGGCGCGTCCTCTGATCCTCGGGGAACCGCGAGGCGCCGCCGTGGCCGCGGGGATAGGGTCGAAGCAGAACTCCCAAGGGAAGGACCCGACCCCCGTGGCCACTCAGAAGGAACGCATGCTGGCCGGTGAGCCCTACCTCGCCGACGACCCCGAGATCGAGGCGGACGTGGCCCGGGCGCGTCGCCACTCCGAGGCCTTCAACTCCTGCGCGGCCGACGACGTCGAGGGACGGCACAAGGCCCTGACCGACCTGGTGGGGGAACTGGGGGAGGGGGCGGAGGTGCGTCCGCCGCTGCGCGTGGACCTGGGCTACCGCATCACCATCGGACCGCGCTCGTTCGTGAACTTCGATGCCGTCATGCTCGACGTCGCCCCCATCACGATCGGCGCCGACGTCCTGATCGGCCCCCGCGTCCAGCTGCTCACCCCCACGCACCCGATCGACCCGGAGCCGAGGCGGGCCAAGTGGGAGGCGGCCGAACCCATCACCATCGGCGACAACGTGTGGCTGGGCGGCGGGGTGATCGTCTGTCCGGGCGTGACCATCGGTGAGAACACCGTGGTGGGCGCCGGGGCCGTGGTCGCCAAGGACCTCCCCGCCAACGTGGTAGCCGTCGGCAACCCGGCGCGGGTCGTCAAGGAGATCTGAGCCCGGAACCGGCGCGGCCCCGGGTCCGACGGGCGAGGAACCCGATGCCGCTCCACGGACGGCGGAATCAACGGATGGGGGAGCCGCTGCCCGTGCGCTGACGCGGACGGACGCGGGGGACCGCCCCCCGGTGTGGCGCCACCGGGGGACGGGGTCGGGGCGGGCGGCCGGGGACCTACCCGGCCGCCGCCGGTTCGGTGTCACCGTGGGAGAACTGGGTCCGGTACAGCTCGGCGTAACGTCCGTCGCGGGCCAGCAGCTCCGCGTGGGTGCCGCGTTCCACGATCCGCCCCGCCTCGACCACCAGGATGGCGTCGGCGGCGCGGATGGTGGAGAGCCGGTGGGCGATGACCAGGGCGGTCCGTCCCTCCAGGGCCTCGGCCAGGGCGGCCTGGACGGCCGCCTCGGAGGTGGAGTCCAGCGCGGAGGTCGCCTCGTCGAGGATGACGACCTCGGGCCCGGTCAGGAGGAGGCGGGCGATGGTGAGCCGTTGGCGTTCCCCTCCGGAGAAGCGGTAGCCGCGTTCGCCGACCACCGTGTCCAGCCCGTCCGGCAGGCCGCCGACCAGGGCGTCGAGACGGGCCCGGCGCAGCGCGTCCCAGATCTGGGCGTCGGTGGCACCGGGGGAGCCCAGCGTGAGGTTGGCGCGGATGGACTCGTGGAACAGGTGCCCGTCCTGGGTGACCATCCCCAGGGTGGCGCGCATCGAGGCGAAGGTGAGTTCGCGAACGTCCGTGCCGCCGAGGCGGACCGCTCCCTCGTCCACGTCGTACAGGCGAGGGGTGAGCTGGGCGATGGTGGACTTGCCCGCTCCGGAGGAACCGACCAGCGCCACGGTCTGTCCGGGCTCCACCCGGAAGGACACCCCGTGCAGGACCGGGCCGTTGTCGGTGGTGTCGAGCGTGGCGACCTCCTCCAGGGAGGCCAGGGAGACCCGGTCGGCGGTGGGGTAGCCGAAGGTGACGTCGTCGAACTCCAGGGAGACCGGGCCGGTCGGGACCGGTCGGGCGTCCGGGCTCTCGTCGACGAGCGGCTTGAGGTCGAGGATCTCGAACACCCGGCTGAAACTGACCAGCGCGCTCATCACCTCCACCCGGGCGCTGGCCAGGGCGGTGAGCGGGGCGTACAGGCGAGTGAGGAGCATGCCCATCGCCACGACCGTCCCGGCGTCCAGCTGCCCCCGCAGCGCGTAGAGGCCGCCGAGGCCGTAGACGAGGGCGAGGGCGAGCGCGGAGACCAGGGTCAGGGCGGTGAAGAAGACCTCCTGGACCATGGCGGTGCGCACCCCGATGTCGCGGACGCGGCTCGCGCGCCGGGCGAACTCGGCCGACTCTTCGTCGGGGCGCCCGAAGAGCTTGACCAGGGTGGCGCCGGGCGCGGAGAAGCGCTCGGTCATCTGGGTGCTCATGGCGGAGTTGTGGACGGTGCGTTCGCGTTCGATCCGCGCCAGGCGGGCACCCATGCGGCGGGCGGGCAGGACGAAGACGGGCAGCAGCACCAGCGAGAGCAGGGTGATCTGCCAGGACAGGGTGACCATGACGGCGAGGGCCAGGACGAGGGTGACGACGTTGCTCATCACCCCGGACAGGACGTCGCTGAAGGCGCGTTGGGCACCGATGACGTCGTTGTTGAGCCTGCTGACCAGGGCGCCGGTGCGGGTACGGGTGAAGAAGGCGACCGGCATGCGCTGGACGTGGTCGTAGACGGTCGTGCGCAGGTCGAGGATGAGCCCCTCGCCGATCCGGGAGGAGAGCCAGCGAACGACCAGCGAGAGAACCGCCTCGGAGACCGCGACCAGGGCGATGAGCCCGGCCAGGAGGAGGACCGGTCGGAGCGCGGCCCCGGCGACGATCTCGTTGACGACCTCTCCGGCCAGGAGCGGTGCGGCCACGGCGAGCGCGGCCATGAGCACGCTCAGACCGAGGAACCAGGCCAGTGGACGCCCGTGTGGTCGGGCGAAGGAGGCGATCCGGCGCAGGACCGCTCGGGAGAAGGGGCGCTGATCCTCGTGGGCGTGCATGGCGTGGTAGATCGAGTTCCACGCGGCCATTTCCATACTCATGGGGTCCACCGGTCCGTCTTGTTGGTTACCCCAGAACCGTAGAACCTGAACAATAGTTCAGGTCAAGCCGCAGCGCCGTCTTCCCCATCCTGGTGACCCCCTTGTGCGCCGCACCACCGCTCGAACAGGTTCTGGCGCGATATGACTCCACCCGCGGGCGGGAGATGGTGCTGCCCCCGTCCTGGCCGTCCCTGCGGGCAGAATCTGCGGGGACAGCACTTCTGCCGCAACATGGACGAACGCCCCAACAGCGGCACTGCTTCGTTGTTGGGGCGTCCCCGGATCTGGCGCGGCGAGACCGAGAGTTCATCGCATGTGGGTTCTCGGCATTCTGACTGCGTATCGGTAGACGCGACGATTGTGCCGACTGCTCCGTGAAGGCGCCCAACGGGCGAGCGAAGAGCCCCCGGTGTCGGTCACCGCCGGGGGCTGCACTCCAGCGGGGTGGAGCGCTGGGAAGGCCCGCCCGGGGAGGGAAGGGGCGGGCCCCGTGTGGTCAAAGCAGGCGCGTGCCCCGTTCGGCCAGGACCCGTCGCACGTCAGTGGCCACGGCGTCCATGTCCAGGGCCCGGCCGGTGTGCTCGGCCAGGGCGGCGTGGAGGTTGATCAGGTGGCGCTCGGGGGCGACCGCCCACTGCGCCAGGACGCCTTCGGTCAGGGCCTGGTGCAGGGCGAGGCGTTCGGTGGCGCCGCTGCGGTGGGCTCGGATGGCCTGCTGGCGCAGGACCCGCAGGTAGGTCAGCCGGCTGGTGATGGCGCGTTCGATGTCGGCGCCGGAGAGCAGGGTGCCGTGGCTGCCCACGACCTGGTGGGGGGCGCAGTCGCTGATCCACCGCAGGGCCTGCTCGGCCTGCGAGGGGGTGAGCCCCCAGAGTTCGGGGGCGACGGGGGCCAGCAGGTCCCCGGCCAAAAGAATGCGGTCGGTACGGTCCCACAGCAGCAGCTGGTCGGCACTGGGGGCGTGCGCGCTGACCCCCGGCAAGCTCGGGATGTTCAACCGGTGGCTCAGTACACGCGGCGAGCCGGGCGCGAAGCTGGCGGCTGGCCGGATCTGGTCGGCGTGCAGGCGTTCGGCGTGCTCGGGGGTGCGCTCCCCGGAGCCGTGGTCCCAGCGCAGCCACACCATCCGGCGTAGTCGCAGGGCCGGGGCGGCGGTGGCAACATCGGTCAGGAGGCGTTCGGTGGCCTCGGTGCTCATGCCGTGGTCCACGACCGTCAGCTCGGCGCCGCGGCCGACCAGGAGGCTGGCGCCCGGGCTCGCGGTCCACCGTGTGGTCCACACCCGGCTGCTGAGGCGGCTCAGGGTGGGCGCCCCGGGGCTGTGCGTGTGGTGGTGGGTGCGGGTCAGCGTCGCGTCCATCCTGGCTACCTCCTGGTCCGTGCGGCGGGGCCGCCCAGGTGGTACAGGGTTCGGTGGGGCGACCTGGGATCAGGTCACCACGGCGGGGTCCGGTGTGGGATGCGATATCCGCAACCGGAACCCCTTGACAGGACAGTGTCGGGTTGTTCTATGCAGGTCACTCGTTGTTGAGCTCGTTCAGGGCGTCGAGGTTGTTGTGGCAGAGCACGGCCAGCTCGTAGAGGGCCTCCAGAGCCGGGGGCGGGGGAGAGTCGGAGCGGATGGCCACCCCCAACTTGACCGCGCGTCCCGCCAGCGGCACGAACCGGGTGTGTGAGGTCTCGAAGGCGGGGGCGGCGAACATGGTGTGCAGCGCGACGTTGCCGGTGACCTCCACGGCCGCGCTCACCTCCTCCGGGGATTCCAGGGTGGTGGCTCGGGAGGCCTCCGCGAGGGGCAGGTCGTCCATCCACCGGGCATAGCGGGCCCCTCCGGGGTCGGCGTAGAGCCATTCGGCGTCGGCGACGTCGTGGGGGCTGAGCCATTCGGCGTCGGCCAGGTCCGAGCTGCGCGGCACGACCACGGCCCGGGGTGCGGTGGTGGTTGTGTGGGCGCGGTAGCCCAGTTCGTGGGCCTCATCGCCCAGGAGCTGCCCGAAAACGATGTCGGCGGCCGCGAGCGGGTCGGCGAGAGTGTGGGAGTGCACGGGCACGTGGGCCAGACGCACGTCAGGCCAGCGGGCCCGCCACTCCTCCAGGATGGCTGGGCCGGTGTCGGCCAGCGCGGCTCCCAGGACCGCCACGCGGATCAGCTCGGTGCCGGCTTCCTGTTCGCCATGGGTGGCGACCCGGTCGAACCGGCGGCGGGCGCTCTCGCCCCATGACAGATAGCGGCGGCCGAGTTCGGTGAGCTGGACGGGGCGGCCCTGGCCGCCGCGGTTGACGATGGTTCCCTGCACGAGCGCCTCCAGAGAGCTGATCTTGCGGCAGGCGGCCGTAGGGCTGAGGTAGACCGCGGCCGCCGCCTCGGCGATGGTGTCGTGCACGGTCAGGGCGCGCACGAGGTCGATGGTGGTGGAGTCGATGGACAAGGGGGTCCTCCCAGGGTCGCAGTGTCCCGGGGACGGTACGTGGTCGCGCCACCTCGTGGAGTCAATGTCGGGCAAAGTGTTCCTCTGGATCTCCTACCCGCCTGTGAGCAGCGGAAGTCCTGTCGCTTGGGATCGCCCCGAGACGGAGGAGAGAGGTTCCCCCGATGCCGCCCGGGACTCGAAGGTAAAGTGCTACCGCCCTTGCTCCATGCCCCTGCCGACCGGACCACGACCCAGCCCGTGGACGGCCGTGGTCCCACTCCCCAGTGAATAGGTGGCTCTGTGCTCCGACTTTCCAGATCCCCACGACTGATGTCTGGTGTGGCGCTGTCCGCGCTCCTCGTCGTCACGGCCTGCGGTGACGACGGAAGCAGCGCAGAGGAGGCAGAGCAGGAGGTCAGTGAAGGCAGCGCCGAAGTAGCTCCCCTCAGCGGTGATGGGTTCCTCGCGTTGGCCTGCGGAGAGGACTCCATCACCGTGTCACGGTTCTCCAGGGAGGACGGCACCGTCCAGGCCGAACACGTGTTCTCTGTGGCCGATGCCGTGGCCACCGATGAACCTGTGCTTGCCCATAGCCGTCCAGTGGAGTCCCTCCAGAGTGTGGAACTCCCGAGCTGCTCGACCGAGGCGTTCGAGGACACGATCACTGGCACTCTCCCGATCACCTTCAATCAGGCCCACGAATTGGCGGCGCTGGTCCTGCCTCACGAGTCGCTCCTGTTGGTGACGATCGTGGAGGAGATCGACGGCACAGAGACCACCACTGTCGGCGCGATGTCCGCTGACGGCGGGGTCGAGGCCCTCCTGCCCGCTGATGACGCGTCCGGTTTCAGTGGTGCCACCGAGAAGAAGTCGCCCCGTTACTCGCACTCTGATGGTGGGCTCTACTACGTAGAGATCGACCACGGGACGGAAACCCACACTGTGAAGGCGCTTGACCCCACCAGTGGGGAGGTCCGAGACGTGGGTGATTGCGGGATGCGATGCGAGCGCCTGATCATTGACCCCCAGTCCGGCGTCCTTTTCGGAACCGTCGTCGTCCAGGACACGGAGAACCCCAGCGGACCTGCCAAGATCTCCAGCTTCTATAACCGGCACTTCGCGTTCACCGAATCAGGTGTCGCCGGGGTGTTCCAGGTGCGAGACGGGGAGATCAGTCTCTCGGAAGACCTTGAGGGAGATCCCGCAGTCGTGCCCGCCGGTAGGAGTAACAACGGCCGCCCTTTCGAGGGCGCCTGGGAGCACCTCAAATTCTCGCGCACAGCTTCCTCGGGCCAGGGGCTCCCCCGAGCACTGTTCGCCGTCGGCGAGTACGAGCTGATGCTCGACGACAACGAGTTCACGGTCTGGTCTCTCGACCCCGCCGAGGAGGTGGAGGAGGCATTCTTCGGGGACCCCGCACCTGTGGTGCTGCGACAGATCCTGCCCGGCAGCGACCGCACCAACGAGCATCCCGTTCTTTCGCCGGAGGGAGACCAGCTCCTCTTCCGCTCTACCGATAGCGCAGGCAAGGTGTCCTGGTTCAGCGTGCCTGCGGCGGGTGGAGAAGAACCCGTCGAGATCGGCACTGCCGAGGGTGAACACGCCTCTATGATCCCGATTC
This sequence comes from Nocardiopsis sp. NPDC007018, assembly GCF_040635075.1. Lineage (NCBI taxonomy): Bacteria > Bacillati > Actinomycetota > Actinomycetes > Streptosporangiales > Nocardiopsidaceae > Nocardiopsis > Nocardiopsis sp. NPDC007018. Next base: position 92,608 of record NZ_JBEYHA010000014.1, on the reverse strand, counting down.
ACTGGTTGTGATCCGCCCGCTGTGACGTGTGGCCTCGTCCTACGCACCGCACTATGGCATCGGGTGCTCCGTAGCGTCCACGGCGCCGGGGGCCCGGGTACGGGTACTGCCCGGCGCCGGGCACGCCCTCACCGGTCTGACCGCGCCGGTCCTGGAGTTCCTCCTGGACGAGCGGAACCGGCCCGGGCCGCCGTGCCAGCGCTGACCGCGTTCGCGGCCACGATCGCCAGGACCGCCGCGATCTCCGCACCGCCCAGCGTCTGCCCCAGCACCCACCAGCCCGCCAGCGCCGCCATCACCGGGTGCACGCTCATGAACAGGCCGAAGAAGCGGGCCGGGACCCTGCGCAACGCGTACAGGTCGCCCAGGAACGGCACCGTCGAGCAGAGCACCCCCGCCACGGCCGCGCACAGCAGCGCCGCCAACGTGGGCGGGTTCAGGTACAGCACGAGGGCGCCCACCGGTGCGAACACCAGAGCCGACACCCCGGCGGCGGCCGCCGACCCCTCGATCCCCGGCAGCCGCCGCCCCACCGTCCGGTTGAGCAGGATGTAGGCCGCCCAGCACGCCGCCGCTGTCAGGGCCAGGGCGATCCCGAGGTGGTCGGTGGTGGGCTGCGGTCGGGTCAGGACCGCGACCGCGCCGCCCGCCACCAGCGCGCACACCAGGTCGGTCCAGCGGCGTGTGGCGGCCAGGGCCACCGCCAGCGGGCCGAGGAACTCCAGGGTGACCGCCAGACCCAGTCCGATCCGGTCGACGGCCAGGTACAGGGTCAGGTTCATAGAGCCGAACACCGCCGCCATCGCCAGCACCGGCCACCACTGGCGCCAGGTGAACGTCCGCAGCCGGGGCCGCCCCACGGCCATCAGCACGGCGCCCGCCACCCACTGGCGGACAGCGACCACGCCCACGGGACCGATCATGGGGAAGGCGAGCGCGGCGGTGGCCGCTCCCACCTGGTTGGAGGCGCCTCCGGCGAGCATCACCGCCATACCGCGCCGGCGTCCGGTGCCCGTCTCCCGGCCGGTCTCCCCGGCCGTGTGCCCGTCGGTGTCGGTGGAAGTCGTCATGGCGCGAGCATCCACCCGCGGTTCGCATACGCAAAATGCATACGAGCGATCTTCTATACGCTGAACGCATGGATCTCGAACTCCGCCACCTGCGCTGCCTGGTCGCGATCGTGGACTCCGGAGGGTTCAGCGACGCCGCCCTCGAACTGGGCGTGTCCCAGGCGGCGGTCTCCCGTAACCTGGCCGCCCTGGAGGGGGTCCTCGGCGTGCGCCTGCTGCACAGGACGAGTCGCCACGGCACCCCCACCACAGCGGGAGTACAGGTACTGGCCCGCGCCCGCCACCTGCTGGCCGAGGCCGACAACCTGGTGAGCGAGGCCACCAGCGGGCACACCCGCCTGCGGGTGGGGCACGCGTGGTCGGCCGTGGGCCGTCACACCGCCGAGTTCCAGCGCCGCTGGGCCGACCGGCACCCCGGGATCGCCCTCCACCTGATCCGCACCAACACCCCCACAGGAGGGCTCGCCGAGGGGCTGTGCGACCTCGCGGTGGTCCGCGCCGCCTTCGACGGCCGACGCTTCGACAGCGCCGTGGTCGGGCACGAGCTCCGGCACTGCGCCATGGCCTCCGACGACCCCTGGGCGCGCCGCCGGTCCCTGCGCCTGGAGGAGCTGACCAGCCGGGTCCTGCTCTACGACCGGCGCACCGGCACCACCACCGCGGACCTGTGGCCCGACAACGCCAGGCCGGAGATGGAACCCACCCGGGACATCGACGACTGGCTGGCCGAGATCGCCACCGGCCGGGCGGTCGGCATCACCCCGGAGAGCACCGCCACCCAGTACCGGCGCGACGGTATCGTCTTCCGACCGCTGCGCGACGCGCCGCTCATCCCGGTGCGGCTGGTCTGGCGGCGGCACGACCCACACCCGGCCACGCACGCGGCGGTCGCACTGCTCACGGAGCTGTACGCCCGCTAGAGAGCGGCCGGGAACCCGCCGGGAGAACCACCCCGGTCGTCGGTGTGCCCGGCCATTGGGCTCGCCCCGCCCAGGCCGGAGGGTCAGGGGTTGAGCGAGTCGATGAGGTCGACGACACCCACCTGCTGGAGCCCGTTGACGAGCAGGAGGAGGCCCACGATGCCGACGACCCAGGACAGGGCCTCCCGCGAGCCCGCGTCGATCCGCTCCCGCCAGCGGTCCAGCCTCGGGCGCAGACGTTCGCCGAACACACGGTGGGCCAGGTAGAGCAGGACCGGCGGGAGCACCATCACCAGGTTGTAGGCGGCGAGCACGGGCAGCCAGGCGTGGACGGCCAGGCCCGAGGCGCTCATGATGCCGATGGCGCCGAGGTAGGGGAGCGCGGTCCCGGCCTCCAGCAGCCCGGTGGCCAGGCCCAGCCCGATCATCGTGGTGGTGCGGAACGAGGCCGGGCGGCGCGGGGGCCGCTTGCTGTTCGGCATCACCCAGGAGTAGGCGAACAGCCCGCCTCCGAGGACCACCATGCCCCAGCCCGCCAGAGGGCTGTCGGCCAGGGGGGTGAGGCGGTCCATCACCGCGCCCAGACCCAGCATGAGCGCGCACCCGAGCGCGAAGTAGAACAGCGCCACCGTTCCGAGGTAGGCGAACAGCGGACGGGCCACGGAACGGGCTCCGCTGAGCAGTACGAAGAGGGAGACACCCAGCGTGGTGGGGCTCAGGGTGTCCAAGAGCGCCAGACCGGCGACCGGCAGGAGGACGTCCAGGGGAGGCATGCGGTACTCCGGATCTTTTCAGCTCGACTGTGCGAAATAAAATAACACAAGTGTGCTAAAAAAGTGGAGTGCCCAAGATCGTCGATCACGAAGAACGCCGCCGCGCGCTGGCCGAGGCTCTGTGGAGGGTGATCGCCCGCTCCGGACCGCAGACCGTGTCCATCCGTACCGTCGCCGCTGAGGCCGGTCTGTCCTCCGGCGCGTTGCGCCACTACTTCCAGACCCGCGAGGAACTCCTCGTCTTCGCTCTGGACCTGTCCGAGGAACGGGTGGTCCGGCGGATGCGGGAGCACTCCCGCGACCAGGACCCCGACGCCACCGTGGTCGAACGTGCCGCCGGGTTCGCCGAGCACATGCTCCCCCTGGACGAGATCCGGCGCGCCGAGTACCGCGTCTGGGAGGCCACCGGGATCATCGGCGAACGCGATCCCCGCCTGGAGGAGCGCTGGAACCAGCAGCGGGGCCTGTACCGCCAGCTCGTGGGCGCCCTGGGAGGCCTTCCCCGCCTGGACGACCCCGCGAGGACGCACCCCGACCCCTGGCTGGAGGACTGGGCCTCGTTCCTGCACACCTTCGTGGACGGGCTCTCACTCCAGATGATGGTCAACCCGGACCAGGTCCCGCCCGACACCGCGCGGGCCCGACTGCGCGCCTTCCTGACCCACGTCGAGTCCAGCAGGCGGTAGCCGCCCCGGTCCGTACCGGACGTGGACGGGCCACCCCTCGGACTTGGACATACTGGATGCCGACACGGGGTTTCCAAGGGATTCGGGGGGATGGCGTGACCACCACGCAGGGCGACGGGAACGTTCGGGAGCACGGGAGCGGGGTCGAGTTCAGGGCCGCACGACCGGAGGATGTCCCCGCGCTGGTCGAGCTGGTCAACTCCTGCTACCGGGGCGACGACTCACGCCGGGGCTGGACCACCGAGGCCGACTTCCTCGACGGGCAGCGCGTGGACGCCTCCGCCATGACCGAGCTGCTGGGCCGTACCAACACCCTGGTGCTCGTGGGCGAGTCCGGGGGCGAGATCGTCACCTGCTGCGAGCTCCAACGCAGTGTCAACGGCGCCTACTTCGGGATGTTCTCCGTGCGGCCGGAGCTCCAGGGGGCGGGCCTGGGCCGGATCGTGCTGGCCGAGGCCGAGCGCACGGCCGCCCAGGAGTGGGGCTGCCGCCTGATGCGGATGAAGGTCCTCAAACAGCGCCCCGAACTCATCGCCTGGTACGAGCGGCGCGGCTACACCGGGACCGGGAAGACCGAACCCTTCCCCTACGGCGACACCGCCTTCGGGCTGCCGCGCCGGGACGACCTGGCCTTCGTCGAACTCACCCGCGAACTGCACCTGGACTGACCGTCAGCGCGGTTCGAGGTTGGCCGACATGCGCTCCAGGACGTCGACGGCGTCGCGGTACTCCTGGTCGCCGATGCCCTCGCACAGCCGTTCCCGGGCCCGGCTCACCCGCTGGAGGAGCTCACCGTGGGCACGCCGCCCCTCGGGAGTGAGCTCCAGGGAGACCAGCCCGCTCACCCACCCGCGCCGGCGCAGCGACTCCACCACCGGGGCCACGCCCGTCTCGTCGTCCTCCAGAAACGGCGCCAGGCGCTGGTCCAGCTGGAGAACGGTGCCGGGGTCGACGTGCAGGGAGTTGAGCACCTGCCACTGACGACGGCTCACGGAGTCCTCGGCGAGGGTACGGTCGAGGTCGTTCTCGATGAGCCGGTCCAGGTGCTTGAGCCAGTACCCGATCGGTAGGTCGGACATGGGGCCTCCGGGTGGCCGAGGTCTCGGGACGGATCGACGATATGTCGCCCGCCCGGGTCCCCGCCAGCCCTTGAGCGGGGTGTCACCCCGCGAGTCCGGCGCGGGCGAACCGGGTCCGGGAGGGTGTCCGACCCAGCCGGTAGTGTGCCCGCATGCCCGACTCCCGTTCCGCACCGCGGTACCTGCGCGGCGACGCGACCAGCCCCCAGGCCTCCGGGCCCAAGATCATCGCCCACGTGTGCAACAACCGGGGCGGCTGGGGCAAGGGGTTCGTCCTCGCCCTGTCCCGCCGCTGGTCCGCGCCGGAGCGCGACTACCGCGCCTGGCACCGGGGGCGGTCCGCCAACGACTTCGCCCTGGGCGCGGTCCGGTTGGTGCGGGTGCTCCCCGACGTCCACGTGGCCAACATGGTCGCCCAACACGGGGTCAGGCGCGGAAGCGGCGGCCCGCCGATCCGCTACGAGGCGCTGGCCACCTGCCTCGGCAGGCTCGCCGACCACGCCCTGGAACTCGGGGCGACGGTGCACATGCCCCGGATCGGCTGCGGACTGGCGGGCGGCCGGTGGGAACACGTGCTGCCCCTGATCCGGGAGCACCTCCTGGAACGGGGCGTGAGCGTCACCGTCTACGACGTGGACTGAGCCGGGCGCCCCGGGCTGGGGTCAGGGCCCCTCGACGAGGCCGGTGAGCACCCGGCGAACCATGCGCTCGAACAGGACGTGGGTGTCCTGGTCCGCGCCCGGGCTGGCCGCCAGCGCGGCCGTGACCAGCGGGTGTCGGTCCGGGGTCGCGGCCGCGCCGGGGACCCGGGTTCGGGAGGGGGAGTCCCCCTCGGTGGCGGCACGTCGGATCTCGGTCCGGGCGAACAGGGTCACCAACCCGTTCACCAGGCCGATCGTCTCCAGCCGGGCGGGGTGGGCCAGCCGGGTCGGCTCGAGCGCGCGCAGGGCGTACTCCAGGTAGTCCATCCCCCGGGGGCCGGGGACCGGCTCGGTGGGAAGGTCCAGGAGCCACGGGTGGTCCAAGTGGGTCCGTTTGGCCCGGGAGGCCAGCGCCGCCAGGTCCTCGACCGGGTCCCCGGTCAGCGCCACGTCCAGGTCGATCTCGCCGGAGACGGCGTCCGCCATGAGATCGAGCAGGTCGGCGCGCGTGGACACGTACCGGTACAGCGAGGCGGGTCCGGTGCCCAGCCGCCGCGCCACCTGGCGCATGGACACCGCCGCGAGGCCGCCCTCGTCCGCCACCGCCACGGCCTCGGCGGTGATCTGGGCGCGGCTGCGCTCCGGTGCCGGGCCCCGGGCCCCGCGTTCCGGCCGGTTCCACACGGTCGTCGGTTCGTCTTCCACCGGGCCCCTTGTCTTCACGTGTCGGCGTACCCCTATCCTATTACCGAGAACACCGATCGCAGTATTGGGAGGCGTCATGGACACCAACATGTGGACCCCGACCAGGTGGGCGCGTAACGGCGCCGTCCGACTGGCTCACGACTCCTGGGTCGAAGCACCGCCCGAAGGCGAGCCGCTGCTGCTCATCATGGGTCTGGCCGTCAACCGGACCTGGTGGCCGGACGGCCTGTGCCGAGCACTCGCCGACCAGGGCTTCGCCGTCGCCCGCTACGACCAGCGCGACTCCGGGGAGTCCACCCACCTGCCGCCCACCCGGACCAAGATGCCCGTGACCGCCCTGCTGGGCAGGCGCGGCGACGCCTACACCGCCGAGGACATGACCGACGACACCGTCGCCGTACTGGACGACCTGGGGTGGCCCTCGGCGCACCTGTTCGGGATCTCCCTGGGCGGGGCCGTCGCCCAACGCGTCGCCGTGCGTCACCCCGACCGGGTCCGCACCCTCACCACCGCCTGCGCCGTCCCCGGCGACGTGGGCGGGCTGGGCACCCTGCGGTACATGAACCTGCCCTCCACCCTCAAGCTCAGCCGTATCCGCTTCCCCGACACCAGGGAGGGCGCGATCGAGGCGAACGTGAACATCGCCCGCTTCTGCGCGGGCCCCCGAGAGCCCTTCGACGAGCGGGCGGCCCGCGCCCGCTTCGAGGCCATGGCCGACGTGGGCGCCCGCGACCTCGAAGCGCAGAGCAGGCAGATCGGGGCCCAGTGGCACGGGCCGCCGATCAGTGAGGTCAGGGCGCCGACGCTGGTGTTGCACGGCACGCACGACCCGCTGGTCCGGCCGCGCGCCGCCGCGACGATCGCCGCGCGCGTTCGGGGCGCCCGTCTGGTGCCCCTGCCCGGCGCCGGACACGAGCTCCCTGCCCGGACCTGGCCGAACGTGGCCCAGGAGGTGCGCGCGCTCGCGGACTCCGCGCGGTGAGACGGGCGACGGGTGGGCGGGGCGCGGAACGGGGTCAGCCCGGAACGCGGCACAGGACCGCGCCCCGGGGGATGACGAACACGCCGTCGGGGTGCTCGCTCCACCGCCGCCAGCCGGCGGAGATCCACTCCAGGTCGTCCTGGCTTGCCATGCCCCGGCCGACCGCGTCCCGGCCCATGGTCGACTCCAGGATGCGGCGCGACCACATCCCGCCCCACCAGGCACGGCGTTCGGGGTCGGAGTGGTTCCATACCTCCGCGACATGGCTGACCTCGGTGAACCCGGCCGCGTGCGCCCAGGCCAGCAGGTGGCGCCCGGCATCGGGTTCGCCGCCGTTGGCGCGGGCCACCCGCTGGTACAGCGCCATCCACGCGTCCAGTTCGGGCAGGTTCGGGTACCAGTGCATCGCGGAGTAGTCGCTGTCGCAGGCGGCCACCACCCCGCCCGGCCGGGCGACACGGCCCATCTCGGCCAGCGCCCGGACCGGATCGCCCACGTGCTGGAGGACCTGGTGGGCGTGGACGACGTCGAAGGTGTCGTCGGGCAGGTCCAGGGCGTGGACGTCACCGACCACGAAGTCGACGTTGTCCACACCCGCCTCCTCCGCGTGGGCGCTCGCCCGCTCGACCGCCTCGGCGGAGGCGTCCACGGCGGTGACGCGCCCCGGCGCGACCCTGCGGGCGAGGTCGGCGGTGATGCTGCCGGGTCCGCAGCCCACGTCCAGCAGGGAGCGGCCGGGCCGGACCTCCGAGAGCGCGTAGGGGGCCGAGTTCTCGGCGTCGCGCCACAGGTAGGAGGAGGTGACGATCGGGTGCTGTCCGTGCGTGTACCGGGCCATGGCGTTCCGCCTTCGTCTCGGGGGCTCCGGTCGACCCTACCCGCGAGTCTCCCACTATGAGATCCATTTCTCACTAAGCGAGACGAAACCTGGGTGACTCAGGAGTCCAGGCGTCCGCCCAGGGCCTCCAGGTCCGGGACGAACCAGCACTGGGTGCCGCGCTCGCACTCGCGGACCAGGTCCCGGAAGGCGTCGCTGGCGGCCACGTGCCGGGAGACGTCCCCGACCACGGCCAGGCGCAGGCGGTAGTTGGCGAACTTCTGGAGGAACTCTCCAGCCACACCGGTGCGCAGGCGGAAGAAGTCGGGGTCGAGGCGTTCGGCGGGTACCGCCACCCAGGTGACCCCGTGGTGGAAGGCGTCCCCGATCACGTCCGCGGCCTCGCGCAGGGGCGGGCCCTGCTCCGGGCAGAGCATGACCGGGTGTGCGCCCAGGTGGTGGACCTCGGGGAGGGACATCGGTGTGGTCTCCTGTTCGGGATCGTGTGGGCCGGACCGTTCCGGCGTGCTCACGACCGGTCTCCCGTGAGGGAGTCGACGTAGCCCAGCAGGGTCGCGGTGGAGGCCAGGTCGCCCACGATGACGACCTTGAGTCGGGAGCGCTCCGGGTCGTGCACGACCTGCACGTGGACGCGACCCCGGTCCTCGGGACGTCCGGTGACGGTGAGCAGGGTGGTGAGGCGGTCGACCGTGGCGCGGTCGACGTCGTCGACCTGCACGACGGTGGAGGCCTCCGCGTGGGGAGTTCCCCGGGGCGGCATCGCCTCCTCCGCCAAGGGGCCGCCGGTGAACTCCTCCAGGTCACTGCGGCGGACGCGGTACTGCTTCCCGATCCGGGTGGCCGCCAGGCGTCCCTCTCGAACGTAGGCGCGCACCGTCTTCACGTGCAAGCCCAGGAGGTCGGCGACCTGGTCGACCGAGTAGTACTGCCGGGTCACGTCTCTCCTCACGAACGGCCTATCTTCCTTAAGATTCCCTCATTGTACGCGAAGAAGCGCGATGTTAGGGAAGTTTGAGGAAGATGATGCGGTGAGGGAGAAGCGGGTACAGAAGGGGAGAGGGCAATCCACGGGGGAGAGGGGGAGCCATGGCGCTCCTGCACACCATCAGACCGTGTCTGTGGTTCGACGACCAGGCCGAGCAGGCGGCGGAGTTCTACACCGGCGTGTTCGAGAACTCGCGTGTGCTCAGGACGACGCGCTACGGCCCCGACATGCCGGTCGCCGAGGGCACCGTGCTCACCGTCGAGTTCGAGCTGGACGGGGCACGCTTCACCGCGCTCAACGGCGGGGACCGGTTCACCTTCGACGAGGCGGTCTCCTTCCAGGTCATCTGCCGCGACCAGGCCGAGTCGGACCACTACTGGTACGCGCTCGTCGACGGCGGCGAAGAGAGCCAGTGCGGTTGGCTGCGGGACCGCTTCGGGCTGTCCTGGCAGGTCTATCCGGAGGAGCTGGACTCCCTGGTGTGGGACTCCGAACCCGAGCGCGCGTACCGCGCCACGCAGGCCATGCTCACGATGCGCCGGATCGACCTGGAGGCGGTGCGCCGGGCCGCGGACGGCGTCTGAGCCCACCGGGGAGTCCCGGCGCGCTCGACGCCGGGGCTGGTTTCTCTCAGGTCCTCATGTGTGCCGCGAGCTGGTCCGCGACGCTCCGGGGGGCGCGGCCCAGGAGTTCACCCAGCAGCGGGTCCCGTTCGGCGAAATACCCCTCCCGCGTCGCACGGAACATGGTGAGCGTGAAGCGGGCAGCGCTCTCCGGCATGCCGCGCGCCCGCTGGTCCGCGACCCACTGCTCGTCGTCGACGACGACGCGTTCGACGGAGCGTCCGCTGAGCGCGGAGACGACCCCGGCGAAGTCGTCGAGGGTGACGGCCTCCTCGGCGACCAGGGTCATGGCCCCGTCGAAGGAGCGGTCGCCGGAGAGGATTGCGGCCGTGGCCTCGGACAGGTCGGCGGGGGCGGTCCACGGGACGGGGCCGTCGTCCGGAGCCGCGATCACCCCGGTCTCCTGCCACGGACCGAGCACGGCATCGAAACTGTGGCCGAAGAAGCCGTAGCGCAGGGAGGTCCAGGCGACCCCCGAACCGGCGAGGATCTCCTCGGTGGCGGCGTGGACGGCCGCCGGGGGGTACGGTCCCTCGAACGCGGCTCCCTGTTGACTCGTGTACAGAATCCGCCGGGTCCCGGCCGCGACCGCCGCCTCGATCGCGTTGCGGTGCAGACTCACCATGTCGACCGTCGGGTCGTTCCCGGACACCAGGAGCACCTGGTCGGCACCGGCGAAGGACGCGCGCAGGGCGGCCGGGTCCTCATAAGAGGCCTGTCGCACGCGCACTCCGCGCTCAGCGAGGTGCCGAGCCCTGGCGGGGTCCCGCACACTCACACCGACCCGTTCGGCTGGCAGGCGGCTGAGGAGGTGTTCGACTGTGCCCCCGTTGAGGGTGCCAGTGGCGCCGGTGACGACGATCATGTTCGCGGTCCTTCCTTGCGTGCCCGTGCTCGTGCCGTGTCGGCCTCCGAGCTGGTGGCGCCCGGTCCAATAACTTGACCTGCCGGGTCAGGTTCGCTTCCGCCCACGACCGTAGATAAACTGACTCGGTCAGTCAAGTTATGGCGGTGGCGAGAGGCGGCAGAATCCATGACCGGTGCTACACCCGCGAACCCCCGGCTGCGCGCCGACGCCCGGCGCAACGCGGAGCAGATACGCCGGGCGGCGATCGCCGCCTTCCAGGGGCGGGGTCTGAGCGTGCCGCTGGAGGAGGTGGCCCGGGCGGCGGGAGTGAGCAAGGCGACGATCTTCAACCGGTTCGGCGGCCGGGTCGGCCTCATCGAAGCCGTCATCCAGGAGGTCGTCGCCGACGAGCTCGACGCCGTCATCGACCACACGCGGTCCCTGGACGACGCCGGGGATCGAATGGACCACTACCTCACCGCGATCCGCGACCTCCAGTACCGTCAGCCCACCACCAACGACGTCCTGCTACAGGACTATCCCCATTCGCGGCAGCTCATGGACATCTGCCGTGCCGCGGGAGAGATCTACGAAGAACTCGTCGAGGACGGACACGCCTCGGCGGCCCTGCGGCCCGAGTTCACGGTGGACGACCTGCACGCGCTCGTCGTCGACAACGCTCTCGCCCTCAAACACGGTGCGCTGCCGCCCCGGGACGCCTACGACCGCCGCACCGCCTACCTCCTCGACGGCATCCGAGCGCCGCGGAGAAGGTCCCGCGCCTGACCAGCCCGACCTCCTCATCGGCCGGTGGTGGGCCTCGGACCACCCGGTCAACGGGCACCCGGTGAACGACGCAGGGCGCAGTCGCCGCACAGGCCGCCCCCGGGCACGCGGTAGTACAGGCAACACGTGGTCCTGCGCAGCGTCGCCCTCCCCGCGCCGTCCACGCCCGTGTAGGAACCGGTGCCGGCCAGACACGGGCGTTCCAGCAGCGCCCGCACCACCGCCTCCGCGTCCGCGCGCCGGTCCCTGCGCGCCGCGCCCAGGGCGCGCGCGGCGCCCGCCAGGGCCGAGCCGGTGTTGCCCCGCAACAGTCCCGGAGAGATCCGACCGAGCCCGGTCAGCGCCTCCTCCACCCGCGCCAGAACCCCCTCCACCACCGTCTCCTCCAGCCACGCGGCGACCGCGGCGACGTCCTCCCCCAGCACGACGGCACGGGTCTGCGCCGTGCCCAGGGCCAGTGGTCCCGAGCGTCCCGGCTGGTACGCCAACAGGTCCGCGCGCAGGCCCGCACCGTGGCACAGAGCCGCCGCCAGTACGGGAGAAAGCATCCGGGAGGCCAAACCCTGGTGGAACAGCGAGGCCCCCACCCGCCACTCCACGTCCTCGGCCCCACCGCCGGCGAGCGCCCCGAGCTGGCCCCGCACCCGGTGGACCTCGGCGGCGAGCCGCTCCCGCCCGGACGCGCGGGCCCAGCCGGAGACCGGCTCCCAGCCCCCGTCCAACGGCGCCGCCCGCACCCGGAAGAACACGTTGACGTCCCCGACGTCATCCAACACCCGTTCCAGCACCACGCCCCCCGGTCCACGAACCACCACCCTGCACCACCCCGGCCCGCACGCCACCACGCGGGTAGTGCTGGCACCACCCGCGTTCCTCGTGCTGCTGACCTCGTCCCCGGTGCCCCGAATCCCTAGATTGGTCCCGTGAGCGGTACACGGGAACAGCGGGCGCACGGCGCGCGGCGGGGCGGCGGACGGGTCGGAGCCCGGCTGTCGGCCCTGGCCGGGGTACCGTTCGCCGCCGAGTCGGCCGTGAGCGCACGGCGCCAGCTCCTGGTCCAGGTCCTGCACCTGATGACCTCCATGACCCTGGCCCTGTTCTACCTGATCCCCGTGTCACTGCTGGTCACCGTCGTCACCTGGATCGGTATGGGGATGTACCTGCCCTGGACCGACCTCGGGATCGACTTCCCCGTCTCCCGGATCGTCTGGGACTCGCTGGGATTCCTGGTCGCCCTGCCGGTCGCCGCCACCCTCCTGGCCCGGCTGGCCTGCCGGGTCCAGCGCGACCGCCTCGCCAACGTGTTCGGCATCGTGGAGACCGACCCGCCCGACCCCATGGCCGACGACGCCCCCTGGACCCGAGCGTGGCGGTTCGTCTTCGGCCGGGAGGCGTGGACCATGGTCGTCTACAGCACCGCCGCCGGACTGCACGGGCTCTTCGCCGCGGGACTGGTCGTGGTGTTCGTGGTGTGCGGAGGGGCCTCGGCGATCGGAGCGTCCCTGGGGGTCGCCTACATCCTGGCGATGGGCTCGCCGGGCGACCTGACGGGGCCCCTCGTCCTGGTCATCGCGGGACCGCTCGCCGCCGTGGTCGGGCTGCGTCTGGCCCCGTACATGATCTCCACCGAGGTCCTCCTGCACCGCCTACTGCTCTTCGAGGCCCCCGAGGTCCGCATGCGCCGTCGCCTCCTGCACGTGCAGGACAGCCGCCTGCGCATGGTCGACGAGGCCGAGGCGGAGCGCCGGAGGATCGAACGCGACCTGCACGACGGCGCCCAGCAACGGCTGCTCGCGCTCACCATGACCCTCACCCGGGCGCGCGCCCGGCTGTCCCACGACCCCGAGGGGGCACGCGAACTCATCGCCGAGGCGCAGGCGGAGTCCCGCGAGGTCATGACCGACCTGCGCCAGGTGGCGCGCGGCCTGCACCCCCGGGTCCTGACCGACCACGGGCTCGGTGCGGCCCTGCCGGTGGCGGCCGGACGCTCCCCGGTACCGGTCCGACTCGACGTCGACCTGCACGAGCGTCCCTCGCCCCGCGCCGAGGGCGTGGCCTACTACGTGGTCTGTGAAGCGCTGACCAACGTCGCCAAGCACGCCGGAGCCGACCACGTGGCGGTGGTGGTCGAGCACGTCGCCGCCACGCGCCACGAGGCGGAGCTGCTGCGTGTCACCGTGACCGACGACGGGGTCGGAGGAGCCGACCCCGAGGCGGGCACCGGTCTCTACGGGCTGTGGGACCGCGTGGACGCCGTCGACGGGGAACTGAACGTCCACAGCCCGACCGGCGGGGGCACCGTCCTGACCGCGAACATCCCATGGAAGGCGTGACCGTGAGCACGGCCCACACACACGACGGGCGGCGGGAACCGCGCGTCATCATCGCCGAGGACAGCGTGCTGCTGCGCAGCGGCATGGTTCGGCTGCTGGAGGACGCTGGGGTCGAGATCGTCGCCGCGGTGGGCGACGCCGACGCGCTGATGGCCTCCGTGGCCGAGAACCCCGACGTGGACCTGTGCCTGATCGACATCCGGATGCCGCCCACGTACTCCGAGGAGGGCATCGAGGCGGCGGTACGCATCCGGCGGACCCATCCGGGGATGGCGGTCCTGCTGTTGTCCCAGCACGTGGTCAGCCGGTACGCCGCCGACCTGCTCGGCGGCGGCGCGGAGAGGGTCGGCTACCTGCTCAAGGACCGGGTGGCCGACATCGAGGAGTTCCTCGGGGTGCTGCGCCGGGTCGCCGGGGGAGGGGCGGCGATCGACCCCGAAGTGGTCTCGCAGCTGTTGAGCAGGAACCGGGACCGCGCCCTGGAGAGCCTCACCCCGCGCGAGGGCGAGGTCCTGGAGGTGATGGCCCAGGGCCTGAACAACGCCGGGATCGCCGACCGGCTCACCATCACCGACCGGGCCGTGGAGAAGCACATCAGATCGATCTTCACCAAGCTCGACCTCGGTCAGGACGACCACGACCACCGCAGGGTCCAGGCGGTGCTGCGCTACCTGCGCGGCGCCGACCGCGACTGACCCGCGCCGCAACCGGCACCGGACACACCAGAGGGAGGGCCGAGCCTTCCAGGAAGGGAAGAACATGACTTTCAGGGCACGGGGCCTGTACGCCTCCTCAAGCAAGGAACGCGGAGGCTTTCGCAGGGGGCCGTGGATGTTCCTGGGCGGAGTGCTCGTGCTGGCACTGGTGGTGGTCACCGCGCTCTCGGTGCTGGGGAACATGACCGTCAACCAGTCGGACCGCGCGGACTCCTTCGACGGGGTGAACGCACTGGAGATCGACAACTCCACCCTCGGCGGGGTCGTGCTCCGGGGCGGCGGGGACGGCGGGATCACGGTGGACCGCAAACTGCGGGGCAGCCCGCTGTCGGAACCGGACGAGGACATCGAGACCTCGGGGGACACCCTGGAGATCGACGCCGACTGTTCGGGGCTGGGGCTCTTCGACACCTGCTCTGTGGACTACGACGTCACCGTCCCCGCAGGCACCAGTGTGGAACTGCGGACCGTCAGCGGGCTGGTCTCCGTGGAGAACCTGGAAGGCGAGCTGAGGGTGGAGACCTCCAGCGGCGCCGTGGACGTCACGGAGCAGGTCGGCGCGGTCGAGGTGGAGTCCGTCTCGGGCGACCTCGTCCTCGACGGGGTGGAGGGCGCGGTGGAGGCCCACACCGTCAGCGGCCGGATCACCGCCTCCGGCGCGGGCTCCGTGCTGGACGTCTCCACCACCTCGGGGGAGGTCGTCGCCGAGGGCTTCGGCGCCGAGGAGGTCCGTGCCGAGTCGGTGAGCGGGTCCATGGAGTTCGGCGGCGGGTTCACCACCCTGGAGGCGTCCACGACCTCCGGCGGGATCAGGATCAGGACCACCGAAGCCTTCGAACTGCTGTCAGTGGAGACGGTCAGCGGCGAGGTCGTGGCCACCGTGCCGGACGGGGTGTACGAGGTCGAGGGTGATTCGGTGTCCGGGCAGCGCGACATCGACGTCACCACCGGGTCCGGAGCCGACGGCACCATCGACGTCTCCACCACCAGCGGATCGGTCCGCGTGAGTTCCTAGGTCCGGGGCACGCTGTCAGACCTACCGGCGTTCGAAGCGCAGCGCCGCCCAGTCGGAGTCGATCGGCACCAGGGCGGTGCTGCGCCACCCCGCGTCCACGAACGTGTCCCAACCCTTGTCGGCGGTCAGGTCCGTGATGATGGTGCCGCCCCGCTGGGGGAAGCACACCCACAGGCGGGTCGAGGGCCCGGCGAGTTCCAGGGCGCGCGGTCCCTCCCGGTCGACGGTGCCCCGGTCCAGGGTGAACAGGTGCAGGTCGTCGTACTCGGCGCCCTCGACCGGTCCGAGGTCGATGTGGAGGTCGGGCGGGGGGTCCAGCAGCCGCAGGTAGCGTTCCGGGGCGTTGAGGACGAGCAGCCGGTCTCCGGGCTCGACTCCCAACCTCCGGGCGAGTGTCTCCGACATTCCTCCTCCGTTCACGCGCCGGGCCGTGCGCGGCCTCTCCTGGGCCACCGTACGGTTCCCGCGCTCCGAATCCGAGGACCTCCCCCGTCTCGACCCGGACATGACCGTCTTTTTAGGATGCGCTCATGACACTTGAGAACGGTGGGCCGCGCTGGGGCGTGGTGGGGACCGGCGGTATCGCCCGCGCCTTCATGAAGGGGCTCCTGGCCGTCCCCTCGGCCCGGGTCATGGCGGTGGCTTCGCGCACGCGTGACCGGGCGGAGGAGTTCGGGCGCGAGTGGGGCGTGCCGAACCGCCACGGGAGTTACGAGGATCTCGCCGCCGATCCCGACGTGGACGCGGTGTACGTGGCCACCCCGCACCCCTGGCACCATCCGAACACCCTCCTGATGCTGAACGCGGGCAAGCACGTGCTCGTGGAGAAGCCCATGGCGATGAACGCGCTCCAGGTGGCGCAGATGGTGGCGGCGGCCCGGGCCAACGACCGCTTCCTGATGGAGGCCCTGTGGTCGCGCTTCCTGCCCGCCTCCAAGCTCGCCCGCGAGCTGGTCGCGGACGGTGCGGTGGGGGAGCTGTGCGCGGTCTCGGCGGACTTCGGGATCAACGTGCCCTACGACCCCGACCACCGGCTGTTCAACGTCGACCTCGGCGGCGGCGCCCTGATGGACCTGGGGGTGTACCCGCTGTCGTTTGCGGCGCAGTACCTGGGTGAACTCACGGTGGTGGGTGCCACCCGGCAGTTGTCCCCGGACCGGATGGTCGACACCCAGACCACCGTGCTGGTGCACGGGGAGAACGGGGTGAGCGCCGCCCTGAACTGCGCTTCGCGCAACGTCCTGCCCAACCGTGCGGTGCTCGCCGGGACGGACGGGTGGATCGAGATCCCGTCGTTCTGGGCCGCGACGGAACTGGTCCTGCACCGGGAGGGCGGCGCTTCGGAGCGGTTCCACCGGCCCTTCCGCGCCAACGGCTACGAGTACGAGATCGAGGAGGTCGGGCGCTGCCTGGCGGCCGGGGAGCGGGAGAGCTCCGAGATGACCTGGGCGGAGAGCCTGCGGCTGGCCGGGGTCACGGACCAGATCAGGGACGTGGGCGCCCTGGTGGGCGGCCCGTCCACGCCCTAGAACCGTCCCCCGGGGATGAGCCCGCCCGCCCCCGCTCCGGTGGGGGTGGCGCGGACGGCGAAGTCGTCGCGCGTCGGCCTGCCCGGCGCGGTCCGGCCCCGGGTGGCGTGTGCGGGGCGCGGCCGGGAGGTCAGGGCGCGGCCCAGCGCGAACCGTGCCAGGGGGAGCGCCCCCATGCGGGCCACGACCAGGACCGCGTCCTTGGGGCCGACCTCACGGGCGAAACGGGCGTCCAGTACGGGGTCGCCGCTGCGGGGGGCCACCCCGTAGATCTCGCCGTCGAACATGCGGTAGGCGTCGCGGACCAGCAGGGACTCGGGGTCCAGGCCGGGGCCGTCTCCGAGCCATTCGGCGGCGTCGGCGGCGATCCGCTGGACCAGACCGGGCACGGGACGGTCCTGTCGGGGGAAGACCCGGGCCGGGCCCAGGCCCTTGCGCCAGCCCGCGTAGACGGCGGGGTGGCGCGTGCGCAGGACGACGTAGGTGCTGGACAGGGGGTGGGCGAGGACCTCGCGGTTGAGGAAGTGCGTCATCAGCGCGGCGGAGAGTCCGGACCTGCGGTGGGCGGGCACCACTCCGGCGGCGTCCAGGTACAGGGCGTGGCGGGCGGCGAAGCGGCGGCGGTGGTAGCCGCCCCAGCCGACGGGGACTCCGTCCGGGCCGAGGATGAGCGCGAGCGAGGAGATCTGGTCGAAGAACCCGGAGGCCATCCTCGCGTGCCAGTACCCGGAGTGGTCGGCGCCGAAGGCGCGGGCGGCCAGGTCGCGCAGCGTGTGGTGGAGCCGTTCCCGGCACGCGGGTGCCAGGGATGTGGGGTCGTCCCAGCGGGCGACACGGTAGCCGGGCCGGAGCGGGCGGACGGTGGGCGCGACACTGAGTTCGCGCAGTTCCAGGCTGTGGTGTCGAATCTGGTCGGGCACGCGGAAGCCCCACTTTCATTACTCTACGAAAGTAAACGACTCCTTAACGTAGCGGCTTTGTGGCGTTCTCGGGCCGACTTGACCCAACTGGAGGTTCCCGGGACTACCCGGACACCGGGACAGGGGAGACGCCCGACCGCCGCCGGTACCGGTTCCACGCGACCCCCGCGTAGGCGCAGCCGATCACGCCCGCGATCACGAACCGCGAGGCCACCAGGTACTGCGCCGGGTACAGGACGCCCGTGATGTGGAAGTCGATGAACCCGTTCTCCATCACCGCGCGCCCGGTCCGCTCCCGCGACCAGTTCTCGACCTCGGTGAGGAAGCACGACCACCCGACGATGACGATCCCCAGCGCGTAGACGGCCACCAGCAGGTGCGGCCAGAACAGCCGCGGCCACCTCCAGGCGAGGAAGCCGCCGAGAACGACGTAGGCGAAGAACAGGTAGTGGAGGACCATCGCGGTGTGGCCGATCAGGAGGGGCATACCGCGAACCTAGGCCGGAAGGGGACCGCCGGACATCGGTGCGGGTACCCACCACCGGTGAGCACCCGTACTCATGCGCCCGGGCCGCCGCCCTCCCGGACCGGGCGCCCACGGGCTCCCGTACGCGTGAGGCGGTCGCCCAACCGGACCATCTCCTCACGCAGCTCCACGGGCTCCTCGACCCACATGTCGACGTCGAGCATGGCCAGGTAACAGGCCATGCCGACCAGGTCCTCGCCCGCGCACAGCAGGACGCAGGAGTGCTCGTCCACCGCCTCGACGACGCCGTGGCGAGCCGCCGGGCCCTCCATGGCGGTCTCGGCGGACACACCCAGCCGCACCCGCGCCTTGATCGGCCACATGTGCAGGCTCATGCGGTCGGCCAGGTACCCGGCCACACCGCCCTCGGGTGCCTCACGAGGGGGCACCCGCGGACCCGTGGGGGTGAGCGGGCGCATGCGGTCGACCCGGAAGGTGCGCCAGTCGTCGCGGCCGGTGTCCCAGGCCACGAGGTACCAGCGCCGCCCCCGGGAGACCAGCCGGTGCGGCTCCGCGGTCCGGCGCGCGGTCGTGCCGTCGTGGCGCTCGTAGTCGAAGCGCAGCACCTCGCTGTCGCGGCACGCCGCCGCCACGAGTGTGAGGGTCCGCGAGTCGACCGTGGGGCCCTCGCCCGGCATCGGCACGGTGAAGGTGCCCAGCGCGTCCACGCGGCGCCTCAGCCGGGAGGGCAACACCTGGAGGAGTTTGGCCAGGGCCCGCACCGAGGTCTCCTCGATCCCGGAGACACCGCCCTGCGCGGCGGTGCGCAGCCCGACCGCGACCGCCACCGCCTCGTCGTCGTCCAGGAGGAGCGGAGGCAGCGCGGCGCCCGCCCCCAGCTGGTAGCCCCCACCGGTGCCCATGGTCGCCTCGATCGGATACCCGAGATCGCGCAGGCGCTCCACGTCGCGGCGAACGGTGCGGGGGCTGACCCCCAACCGATCGGCGAGGTCGGCTCCCGGCCAGTCCTTGCGGGTCTGGAGGAGGGACAGGAGCTGGAGCAGCCGGGCCGAAGTCGACTTCATGCCCCCGAGTGTGACAGGAGTGGAGGTCGGTTTCCGTCCTCCACTCCGGCCCGGGTTCCCCGCGCCCCGGTACCGGCGGCGGGTGGACGCGCTCGGGGTCGTGGGCGGCACGGTCGTCTCCGATTCGTTCCAGGGGCTCGACAAGGGGTGCCTGCTCCACGCGCTGCGGGAGCTGGGACCCGGATTCGTCGGCGTCACCCAGGTCCCGCACGACACCTACCTCCGCACCTTCCGCGACCCGCCCCGGACGGTGACCGGGGCAGGGCTCCGCGCGGGTGCGGTCCGGCCCCGGTCAGGTGGCCGTCGGTGCGAGGCGGTCGGGAACCAGCACGCTCAGGCAGGTGACGCAGGCCTCCAACTTCTCGAACTCGGAGATGTCGACCGGCAGTACCCGCCAGTGGTCGGCGGCCAACTGGTGGATGGTCTCGTGGGCGGCGGCGCTGACCAGCACGTCGCGGCCGCCCAGGGGCAGCACGTGCGCTCCGGGCTCCTCGGCGACGGGGCGCACCGGCGGCAGCGCGGCGGTGTCCACCAGCTCGGGCAGGCCCACCAGGGTGCCGTCCGGCAGGGCCGTCACCGCCGACTTCAGGTGCAGGGCCCGCCCCAGCCGTACCCGGCGGACCTTGCGGCCCAGCGGCGCCAGGTGGCGTTCGAGCTGCCGGGCGCCCTCCTCGTCGGTGCGCTCCCCGATCCCGACGTACACGTCCTCCCCGACCTGGAGGACGTCGCCTCCGTCGAGGGTCCCGGGCTCCTCGATCCGTACCACCCGCAGTCCCAGGGCGCGGACCGTGGCCTCCACACCCTCGACCTCGCCCCGGCGCGCCTTCGCCCCCGGCCGGGTCAGGACGGCCAGGTCCTCACACACCACCAGGGGGTCCTCCACGAACACCGAGTCCGGGAGGTCGGGCGCCGCGTCCACCTCGTGCACACGCCACCCGGCCGAGGCCAGCGTCTCCTGATAGATCGTGTACTGGCGGGCCGCCAACACCGGGTCGACCGGGGTACGGGCGACATGGGTGACGATGCCGTCGGCCAGTCGGGGACCGGGTCGGCGCATCAGGGCGACGCCGAAGGTGCTGAAACCGTCCATGCGAACTCCAGGGGATCAGGGGACCGGGAGGCCGGGCTCCCATGAGGGGAGCCGCAGCGTATCGCCACTCCCTACCCCGTTTGGAGGACCGGCACGCGGACCGAACGGCTTGTTCGTCGGCGCAGGTCAGGGCAGGGTGGACATATGGACGTGATCGTTGTCGGCGGCGGGATCGTGGGGGCCAGCGCGGCTTTCCACCTGACGAAGAAGGGGGTGTCCACCGCGCTGGTGGACGCCTCCCACCTGGGGCAGGCCACGGCGGCCGGGACGGGGGTCGTGTTCCCGTGGCCGTTCCCCTGGGACGCGCCGCCGGTGTGGGACTTCAAGGCCCGCGCCGCCGCGCACTACCCCGAGCTCATGGCGGAGCTGGCCGAGGACGGGCAGAGCACCGGGTACGAGGTGGTCGGCGGCCTGTCCGTGGACCGCGAGGGCGGGGACTCCGGGTACGAACTGCTCAGCACGCTCTCCCAACGACCCGAGTTCGCCACCATGGGCCGTGTGGAACGGCTGTCCGAGGGGGAGCCCAGAGACCTCTTCCCCCTGTTGCCCGAAGCCTACTCGGGGGTGCGGGTGGAGGGCATGGCCCGGATCGACGGGCGCCGGGTGCGGTCCGCCCTGTTCGACGCCGCCGGGGAGCGGGGACTCCGCTACTACAAGGGCGACTCCCGGCTGCTGTGGAACGGCCACAGGGTCACCGGGGTCCGGGTGGGCACGGAGGACCTGGAAGCCCCGACGGTGATCGTGGCCGCCGGGGCGTGGTCGGCGGGGCTGTTGTCCGTGGCCGGGGTCGACCTGGGGGTGCGCCCGGTACGCGGACAGGTGACCCACTTCGCGCTCCCGGGGCGGGACACCCGCCCCTGGCCGGTGGTGCGGTTCGGCGAACTCGACCACTACGTGAGCGCCTTCGGCCCCGACCGGGTGGTCACCGGTGCCACCAGTGAGCCCGAGGCGGGGTTCGACCGCAGGGTGACCGCCTCCGGCCTGCTGCACAACCTGTCGTCGGCGCTGGAGCTCCTCCCGGAGCTGGCCGAGGCCAGCGTGGTGGAGACCCGCGTGGGGTTCAGGCCCGGCACTCACGACGGCCAGCAGCTGCTCGGGCCCGTGGAACGGCTGCCCGGTGTGCTGGTCGCCACGGGGCTGGGGTCGCAGGGGCTCACCTTCGGCCCGTTCCAGGGGGTGGTGGCGGCCCGCCTGGCGATGGGGGAGGGCCCGGGGCCGGACCTGTCCGCGTTCGTCCCCGACCGCCCCCAGCACCCCTCTGTGGCCTGAACCCCGGGCGGGGCACCGGGGCGGCGCCCGGGGGGTCCCGGTCCCGCACCGCACCGGTGGGTCGCGCTCTGGTCAGGCGTTGGGAGGCAGATCCGTTCCCGCGCCCCGCCTGCGGGCGCGCAGGAGGTCGTGGCGCTCGGCCGGGAGGGTGGGCTCGCCCGCGCCCTGCACGACGAACCCGGCGTCGGCGATCATCTCCAGGTCGTCGCGGCCCGCCTGCCCCTCGCTGGTGAGGTAGTCGCCGAGGAAGATCGAGTTGGCGATGTGCAGCGCCAGCGGTTGGAGGGAGCGCAGGTGGATCTCGCGCCCCCCGGCCAGCCGCACCTCCACGTCGGGGAAGACGAACCGGGTGGCGGCCAGGACGCGCAGGCAGCGCTGCGGGGTCAGCTCCCACGTGCCCTCCAGGGGCGTACCGTCGAACGGCATGAGGAAGTTGACCGGCACCGAGTCCGGGCCCAGGTCACGCAGGGCGAACAGGGCGTCGACGAGGTCGTCGTCGGACTCCTTCATACCCGCGATCAGCCCGGAGCAGGGCGACAGCCCCGCGTGCTTGGCCCGTTCGACCGTGTCGACCCGGTCGGCGAACTCGTGCGTGGTGCAGATGTCGGAGTAGCGTTCCCGCGAGGTGTTGAGGTTGTGGTTGTAGGCGTCGACCCCGGCGTCGCGGAGCCGGTCGGCCTGACCCTCCGAGAGCAGACCGAGGCAGGCGCACACCTCGACCCCGGGGTGCTGTTCCTTGATCCCGGCCACCGCCGGGGCGAGGCGGTCCACGTCGCGGTCGGTGGGCCCGCGCCCGCTGGCCACCAGGCACACCCGGCTGGCCCCGGCCCGTACACCGTGCGCGACGGCCTCACGGGTCTGGTCGGGTTTGAGCCAGGTGTACTTGACGATCTCGGCCCGGGACCCCAGGCGTTGGGAGCAGTAGGTGCAGTCCTCGGGGCACAGGCCGCTCTTCATGTTGACGAGGTAGTTGAGCTTGACGCGGCGGCCGAAGTAGCGACGGCGGACCCGTGAGGCGGCGGCCACCAGGTCCATCAGGTCGTCGTCGGAGCCGGTCAACACCTCCAGGAGTTCGTCGCGGGTGGGGGCCTCGCGCCGGAGGGCCTTGTCGGAGAGTGCGTGCAGGCGAGCGTGGAATGTCGTCACGGGCACGATCCTGGGGGCTGGACGCGGGTGCGCGCAGTGCCCGAACCCGCCAAGAATCCGCCGTGAGTCTTGTGCCGCTCCGCACGCGTCGCGGCCCGGGGCTCCGGCAGCGGGGTGTCCGGATACGGTCAGCACGCGTCCGGACGGCGTGACCGCCGCTACGGTACCGCCCATGCGAGAACTCCCCTCCCCGGCGCCGACCGGCGCCCCCTGGTCGTCCCCGGTGCGCCTCCTGGGCACGGGCCTGCTCGTCCTGGCACCGGTGCTGTTGCTGGTCGGAGTGTTCCTGGACGCGGGCCGGTTCGTGCACGGCGCGGATCGCGTGTGGGTGGCGGCCCTGGCCGCGTCCTCGCTGTTCACGCTGGGCGTCTCGCTCGGGGGAGCTCGCGCTGCGCGCGGGCTCGGCCCCGCAGAGCTGGGAATCCTCGGGCCGCTCACCCGGGTGGCGGCCCTGGTCCTGTTCGTGGTGTCGCTGAACGGTGCCGTGGTGGTGGGGCGCGCCCTGCTGTTGCCCGTGTGGTCCGCTCCGGGCGCCGCGGCGTGGCTGACGGCCTCCTGGGTGGCGCTGGCCGCCGCTCTCCTCGTTCTGGTGGTCGGTGGGCACCCTCCGACCGCGTCCGGGCGGACGATCCTGGGCGGGACGGCGAACGTACTGGCGGCGACCCTGGTCGTCGGGCTCGCGGTGGGTACCCTCCTCCCCTACGGGCACGAGTCCGCGGGAACCGGCGGTGAGGCCCCCGTGCCCGGCACCGTCGGTCAGGTGGTCTGGACACAGCCCCCGTACCCGGGGCGCGCGTCCGCCCTCCACCCCACCGCCCACGGCGTGCTCGAGGTGGCGGAGGACAGGGTGTTCGGGGTGAACCGGAGCTCGAACGTGACGACCTGGTCCTACACGTCAGGCGGGGAGCCGCCGGAGGTCGTGGTGCGGGCCGGAGGCGAGATCGTGGACGTGCTGCTGCCCGGCCGGGAGGCCTTCCTGACCCTGGACACCCGGACGGGCGAGCCCGTGGTCCCACCGCCGGGCAGCGGTCGCCCCGTCGCCGACAGCTCCGGGGAGGCACTGGTCCGGCAGCTCGGAGCGCATCCCGGTGACGCGCTCTGGGAGTACGGGGGAGAGGAGGGGTGCCTACCCCGGGCGGGCGGCCGGGAACGGCTGGACGACGAGGGCGTGGTGGCCGTCGGCGACACCGTCGTGGTCGCGCTGTTGTGCGCGGAGGGCCTGACCGACCCCCTGGAGGGCGATGTCCGGGCAGCGCCCCGGCTGGTGGGTCTGGACTCCACGACCGGTGAGCGGCTGTGGAGCGTCGACCACCCGGGCCCGGGAACGGAACTCCGCGCGGGCGGAGGGGTGGATCTTCCCGTACCGGTCACCGCGGTCTCCCTCGGGCCGACACCGCACACCGGCTCCTGGGCCGGTGACGCCGTCGCCTTCGAGGGTGGCCCCTACGTGGACGCGGCGGACGGCACGGTCCTGCACCCGGGGGACGGCACCGCACCGGGCGAGGGGGAACCGCTGGAGGGGGCGACGGTGCATGGGGGACGTGTCCTGGTCGACTTCGGCGCGGACTCCTACGTGAACACCGTGTGGACGCCGGGCACGGAGGGCACGCGATCCGAGGTCGCGCCGGAGGACGTGCGGGTGTGGTTCGAGGAACGCGCCTGGGACGGGCGCCTGCTGCGGGAGACCGCTCCGGTGGCGCTGGAGCGGCCACCGCCCGCGGCCCACACCGAACCCCTGACCGACGCGGTGGTGCACGCGGTGGACGGCGCCACCGTCCTGGTGCACCCATGGGGCGGCAGCCCGCACCACGAGGTCACCTCCCCCGCCCTGACGCGCATGGAACTGAAGGGCGCGCCCCTGCCGCTGGCGGTCCCGGGCTCGGTCCTTCTCCTGACACCGGCGGGGGACGGGCTGGTCGCGGCCCTCGGCTGAGGGACCGACCGGGGCCGCCCGAACCGGTGCGCACCCCTGCCGGGGCAACGGGGCCACGACGGCGCCGCCCGCTCACGTCGGAGGACGTCTCCTGGGCGACGGACGGCGCGGGTCCCGCTCCGGGCACGTCCAGCGCCCCATGGGCGGCAGGGGGTCGCCGGTGGCCGGTAGCGGGGTGAACCCGGCGGCGCGGAAGAACGCCAGCCTGCCCTGCGTCCCCTCACCGCCCTCCGGAAGCAGGAACACCCACCGGACCCCGTTCTCACGCGCCTCGCGCACGTACCGGTCCAGCAGGGCGCACCCGATCCCGCGCCGACGCCACGCGGGGTCCACGACGACGGCGAGCACGTACCCGTGCGGCGGGGGAGCGGGCGCGCCGGGTCCGGTGTAGGCCCAGTCGAGAACCGCCTCCAGCCAGCCCACCACCCGGCCCGCCTCCTCCGCGACCAGGACCACCATTCCGGGAGGCAGCAGCCGATCGGGGTAGCCCTTGGTGTCGAAGTGCGGTGCGGCCCGGATCATGAGATCGCTGATCGCGGGCCCGTCGTCACCGGTGGCGCTCCGGACGATCATGCACCCAGAGTATCGGCCGGTCGGTGGTTCACCTTCGATCCGTCGTGCGGTGATTTCGCCCCAATAGCCCTCAGCCCTGGGATTTCCGACACCACCGCGTGTGCGGGGTGTCGGATTGCCCCGCGAGCACCCACCCACGATCATCACGTTCGGTGACTCCCAACGAAAGGTCCGATCGCATGCTCCGAAGCCCGGCCGTCCTCGCCGCCCTCCCGTTCGCCGCCGTGTTCCTGCTGGCGCCCTCCACAGCGCACGCCGAGGCCCCCACGCCCCTGACCGAGGCGATCGAGGCCCTCCCCGTGGCCGAGGAGTCGCGCGAGGGCTACGACCGAAGCCTCTTCCCGCACTGGACGGACGCCGACCGGAACGGCTGCAACACCCGGGCGGAGGTGCTCCTGGAGGAGGCCGTCACCGCTCCCGAGGTCGGCGAGCGCTGCCGCCTGAGCGGTGGTGAGTGGTACTCCTACTACGACGACCGCACCTTCACCGAGGCCCGGGCCCTGGACATCGACCACATGGTGCCGCTGGCCGAGGCTTGGGACTCCGGCGCCTCGCAGTGGAGCACCCAGCGCCGCCAGGCCTACGCCAACGACCTGGACGAGCCGGTCGCGCTCGTCGCGGTCAGCGCGTCGTCCAACCGTTCCAAGGCGGACAAGGACCCGTCGCAGTGGCTGCCGCCGGCGGCCGACGCGCACTGCCGGTACGTCACGGAGTGGACCACCGTGAAGACCCGCTGGGGCCTGACCGTGGACGAGGCCGAGCGCGAGGCACTGAACACCGTGGCGCGGGACTGCCCGGACGCGGTCGTGGAGACCACCCCGGCCCCCTGACCCTGACACGCCTCTGACGCGGGCCCCGGGGAATCCGGGGCCCGCGTCGTGTGTCCGTACCGTTTTCGGTCCTGCCCGGATTCCGGTTCGTGCGTACGTCTCCGGTGGCTCGTGGGGGCGGTGGGGCTTGTTCCGTGAATGCCCGTGTCCTAATGCGAACAGGCCTTTCGGCGGGTTTCCACGAACCGAGAGGGCGAGACCTCCGAGGTCATCTCCCCTTCCCTCCCCGGTCGATCCGGGCCACCCGGTCAGCGCCCGGGCCGGTCGCCGAGAAAGAGGGCGAAGACGACGGCGGCTCGTGAGTGCGGTCGCCCGCGCGGGTATCGAGCCCGGGTAGTTCTCGCACCCCCGTTTCCGCGAGGAAGGGACCCCCGTGAAACTCCCCCGCTTCACCCTCTTCCGACGTCTGGGCGCCCTGCTGTCCGCGGCGCTGCTCACCGTCGTCCTCCTCCCGGTCGGCGCCGGGGCGAGCGAACAGGCGCTCGCCTCCGTCAACCTGCGCACACCCTTCGACTGCGGCCAGGTGTGGAACGCCAACACCCGCACCAACCACAACCCGCAGCTCGCGGTCGACTTCCAGCGCTCGCCCGCCCTCAACCAGAACGTGCGCTCCAGCGCCGCCGGCACCGTGACCACGGTCGCCGACCGGGGCAACACCAGCTACGGCAAGTACATCGTGGTCGACCACGGCAGCGGCGTGACGACCCTGTACGCGCACCTCAACTCCCAGTCGGTCTCGGTCGGTACCCGGGTGAGCACCGGCACCGTCATCGGCAAGGTCGGCAGCACCGGCGGCTCGACCGGCCCGCACCTGCACTACGAACAGCGCGTCAACGGCACCGTGGTCCGCGCGGTCCTCAACGGCGTGGCCATCCGCTACTACGGCAACACCACCATCACCAGCAGCACCGGCTGCTGACGTCCCGGTTCACGGGCGGCGCGGGTCCCCAGGGTCCGCGCCGCCCGTTCGTCGTTCCGCGGGCACGCGGGCGGCCGGACGGGCGATGGCGCATGGAAGACATGGTGACGCGGCGGGCGGAGGGCGGCGGGGCAAAAAGGTTATGCCCAGGCCACCATATTCGCCGCCCTTTCACGCAAACATCATATTCCCCTGATACCACTCGGCCGTGTTTGTGTCCCAGGGAGGCAGGGGTATTCCCCTCCACGCCAGAATGGCGACCGAGTGAACGGGGATGGCAACAATGGGTATCCGAACGTGGGAATCAGTCGGCGGCGGTCCCCACAACCGTCTGACGGACCTGGAGGAGCAGGAACTCCAGCAGGTCGAACAGGCCCAGTCGACTCCGGAAACCGACGCGCAGGACTAGTCGACGTCCGGGGCGGCACCGTCTTTCGGCGGAACGCCCCGGACCCCGGTGCCCGACCCGACCAGAAAGGCACTGCCCCCACCGGGCCCCTCGATGACCACGACCTCCAGCCCGGCACACCGCACCCGTCAAGCCGGAGAGCGCAGCTTCTCCCTGACCCGGGCCCGCGAGCTCGCCGAGCAGACCCTCGCCCAGGCCGGACTGCACGCCCGACTGCGCGACCTGGACGGCGCCTGGCGCTGCCACCTGCACCGCTTCGACGACACCCTCGCCCCGGCCGGTGTCGGGGCGGGCAAGGGCGAAAGCGAGCAAGCCCGCGTGGGCGCGCTCTTCGAAGCCCTGGAACACCACCACAGCGACGCCCACGCCATCACCGCCGAACACCTGGTGCTGCGCTGCCCCCAGGAGCTCGCGTCCGAGGAACTGGCCACCGACCCCGCGATACGCCCCCTAGCCCTGGCCCCGCCCGCGCCCCTGGCCTGCCGCACCCACACCGCGCTGGACGACTCCGGCGCCAGTATGGACGTGCCGGTGTACCTGCACACCCCCTCCTACCTCTCCGCGTCCCCCCACCAGCGCCGTGCCCTGGGCGACACCTTCGACTACTCGACCGTGGGGCGCTACAGCACCAACAACGGGACCGCCATCGGCGCCACCGACATCGAAGCCTTCGTGCACGCCCTGGCCGAGACCGTCGAACGTGACGCCCTCTCGATGCTGCTCTGCTCCACCTTCCTGAGCCCACATCCAGCGCCCCTGCGCGTGGTGGACCCGACGACCCTGCCCGAGGGCCTGCGTCAGCTCCACACCCGAGCCCAGGACCGCTCCGGCGGCGCGGTGTGGCTGCTGGAGATGACCACCGACCTCGGCATACCGGCGTTCCACGCCTACGCCCCCGCCCAACAGGGCCACCCCATGGCCGGGTACGGCGCCTCCCTGTGCGCCACACACGCCGCCCGCCGTGCGTTGGAGGAGTTCGTGCAGGTCCTCGCGATCTTCGAACACGAGGAGCACCCGCCCCCGGATGTGGCCGCGCTGGCCCGCCACCCCGCTCTCCTGCGCGCCGGCCGGGCCGATTTCACCCCCCACCTGAGCTCTGCGAGAGTGCTCGCCTTCACCGCCACCACCGCGCCCGCGTCCCCTGCCGGGCACCTGGCCGAGTTGGTGCGCGTGCTCACCGCCCACGGGCATCGCCCCTACGGACGCATCCTCCACGAGGCCGCCAACAGGGTGAGCACGGTCTCGGTGTGCGTGCCCGGCCTGGAACGCTTCTTCGCCGTCACCAGCGGCCAGTGCGTGGTCCCTGGTGCGCGAGGCCGCGCGCACATGACCCGGGCGGCGAACTGAGGCTCGACCGTCACCGGGGAGCGCTTCTGGCCGTGGCGGAGCCACAGGCTCACGCTCTCTTCGGTGGCCGCAGTGACCTCGCTCGCCGGGGCGGAGTTCTCGTTCTTCTCACTTGCCGCCTTGGCGAGGCGGAGAGACCGACGTTCTCCCGGGGGGTTCGTCGGTGGTCTCCCGCTCGGATACGGGGGAGGGATTTGGGAGATATCTGGGAGACGCGGCAGGCGGCGGGGTGCTTTCGTCCGCGTTCGGGGGCGGCCTGACGCGGGGTCGCGTCGCGTTGCGGTACGGGACCGAAGGGCCCGGTTCTGTCACCCTGGGTCACGCGCGCACTACCCATGTGCGCCCGTGACCTGGGAAGAGGCAGACGTGAGCGATGCCAGAACATCGTCGTCGGGGGCCGGGGACTCACACCTGGCCCACGTGACCATGATCGCGGCGGCCGCCGCGATGGGCGGGTTCCTGTTCGGCTACGACAGCGCCGTGATCAACGGCGCCGTCGACGCCATCCAACAGAAGTTCGGAGTGGGCACCGGGGTCCTGGGGTTCACCGTGGCCTCCGCCCTGCTCGGGTGCGTGGTCGGCGCGGCCACGGCGGGCACCCTCGCCGACCGGCTCGGCCGCATCCGGGCCATGCAGATCGCCGGTGTGCTGTTCGCGGTGAGCGCCATCGGTTCTGCGCTGCCGTTCTCCATCTGGGACCTCACCTTCTGGCGCGTCATCGGCGGCGTCGCGATCGGCATGGCCTCGGTGATCGCGCCGACCTACATCGCGGAGGTCTCGCCCGCCGCCTACCGAGGACGCCTGGCCTCGCTGCAACAGCTGGCCATCGTGCTGGGCATCGCCTGTTCCCAGCTGGTCAACTACGCCATCGCCCAGGAAGCCGACGGCAGCGCCCACAACATGCTCGGGCCGGTACAGGCCTGGCAGTGGATGCTGGCCGTGGAGGCACTGCCCGCCCTGGTCTACCTGGGGCTGAGCCTGGTCATCCCCGAGTCGCCCCGGTACCTGGTGCGGGTGGGGCGCGTGGACCATGCCCGAAGCATCCTGAGCGACGTGGAGGGCGGCGGAACAGCCCGGATCGACCGCCGGATCAGCGAGATCAAGGAGGCCCTGGGCTCGGAGGTGCGACCGCGGCTCCGTGACCTCACCGGGAAGTACGGCCTGCTGCCGATCGTGTGGATCGGCATGGCGGTCTCCGCCTTCCAACAGCTCGTGGGCATCAACGTCATCTTCTACTACTCCAGCTCGCTGTGGCAGTCCGTGGGCGTCGCCGAGACCGACTCACTGCTGTTGAGCCTGTTCACCTCCCTGGTCAACATCGTGGGCACGGTGATCGCGATCATGCTGGTCGACCGGGTGGGGCGCAAACCGCTTCTGCTCGCCGGTTCGGCCGGGATGACCGTGGCTCTGGGCCTGGCCGCCTTCGCCTTCGGCCACGCCACCGGAACGGGCGACAACGTCGTGCTGCCCTTCGGGTGGGGCGTCGTCGCACTGGTCGCGGCCAGCTCGTTCGTCCTGTTCTTCGCCCTGTCCTGGGGCGCGGTCGTGTGGGTGCTGCTGGGGGAGATGTTCCCGCTGCGCATCCGCGCCGCCGCGATGGGCGTGGCGACCGCCACCCAGTGGCTGGCCAACTGGCTGATCACCGTGAGCTTCCCCAGTCTGCGGGACTGGAGCCTGCCCGGTTCCTACACGATCTACGCGGGCTTCGCGCTGCTGTCGTTCTTCTTCGTGCTCAAGTTCGTCAAGGAGACCAAGGGCAAGACCCTGGAGGAGATGCGGGGCTGACCCCGACGGCGGCGCCCGACAACGCGCCCGGTCCGGCCCCACGGGGTGGGGGAGCCGTCCACCGCGACCGGGCACCGCGACCGGGCGCCGAACGGGGGAGGCGTCCGCCTCTCGGCGGGACCTCCCCGAAACCCCGGCCGACCCCGGGGCTTCGCGACACCCGGTACGGCCACCGACCAGTGAAGGGAACCCATGAGTGACACGAACCCCACCGTCTGGAGCACGCTCCAGGCCGTGGACGCACCCGCACTGATCGACTACTACGTCGAGACCTTCGGCTTCGTCCTCACGGCACGCCACAACGACGGCGACACCGTCGCCCACGCCGAACTGTTGTGGCCCGAGGGCAGCGGAGGCCTCATGCTCGGCACCCACCGCCCAGGCAACCCGTGGACACGCCAGCCCGGGACGGCGGGGACCTACGTGGTCACCGCCGACCCGGACGCCCTGTACGCGCGGGTGACGTCACGCGGCGCCGACATCATCCGACCGCTCGCCGACACCGACTACGGTTCCCGCGAGTTCGGGGTACGCGACCCCGAGGGCAACCTCTGGTCGTTCGGCACCTACCGCGGGGCGCCCGCGCCCTGAGGCACGGACGCCCAGGCGACGGTCACCGCCCGGACGGTGCGCCGGTGAACAGCTCGCGCACCTCCTCGGCGGTGGTCTCCCGCAGCTCCTCGTCGAGCAGCAGCCAGCGGGTGATCCCCACCGACTCCAGGAACCGCAGGTCGTGGCTGGCGACCAGCAGCGCCCCCCGGTACGCCTCCAGGGCGTGGGTCAGCTGCCGGGCACTGGCCAGGTCCAGGTTGTTCGTGGGCTCGTCCAGCATCAGCAGCTGCGGCGCCGGGGAGGCCAGCATCGTCGCCGCCAGCGCCGCCCGGAAGCGCTCACCCCCGGACAACGTTCCCGCGACCTGCGCGGCGCGGTTCCCCTTGAACAGGAACCGTGCCAGCTGGGAGCGGATGTGCTGGGCGCTCACACCCGGAGCCGCGTTCGACACGTTCTCCGCGACACTGAGGGACTCGTCCAGCACGTCCAGCCGCTGCGGCAGGAACCGCACGGGCACGGACACCTCGACCTCACCCTCCACCGGGGCCTCCTGACCCGCCACGGCGCGCAACAGCGTGGTCTTGCCCGCGCCGTTGCGCCCCACCAGGGCGATCCGCTCCGGTCCGCGCACCAACAGGTCACCCGAGACCAGACGCCCGAACCGGGGACGCACCCCGTTCAGCCGTAGTACGTCACGGCCGTTGGGCACCTCGGTGTGCGGCAGGTCCACCCTGATCTCGGCGTCGTCGCGGACCGCGTCGGCCGCTTCCTCCCGGCGTTCGCGCGCCTCCTCGAGCCGGTCCTCGTGGGTGCCCCGGAGCTTGCCCGCCGACTCCTGGGCGGCGCGCTTGAGCGCGCCCTGGACGATCTTGGGAATGCCCCCGTCGATCGCCGCCTTCTTGGCGGTGCGCTGGCGCCGGGCCAGCTTGATCTGGGTCTCCTCCAGTTCCCTCTTCTGCCGGCGCACATCGGCCTCGGCCGCGCGCAGGGAACGTTCGGCCGCCTCCTGTTGCACGGCGAGCGCCTCCTGGTAGGCCGTCCAGCCCCCGCCGTAGACGGTCACCGAGCCGGTTCGCAGCTCCGCGATACGGTCCACCCGCTCCAGGAGCTCCAGGTCGTGGCTGACCACCACGAGGGAGCCGGAGCGCCAGGTCTCCACGGTCTCGTAGAGCCTGCGCCGGGCGAACAGGTCCAGGTTGTTGGTGGGCTCGTCCAGCAACAGGACGTCGGGGCGCTCCAACAGGACGGTGGCCAGGCGCAGCAGGACCGTCTCGCCGCCGGAGAGCTGTCCGACGCTGCGGTCCAGGCCGACCCCCTCCAACCCCAGCGAACCCAGGGTCGCGAGGGTGCGCTCCTCGATGTCCCAGTCGTCACCGACCGTCTCGAAGTGGCGTTCGGAGGCGTCACCGCCCTCGATGGCGTGCAGGGCGGCGCGCTTGTCGGCGACGCCCATCGCCTCGTCGACACGCATACCCGTGTCGAGCGTGACGTTCTGCGGCAGGTACGCCAGACTCCCGCCGACGGTCACCGAGCCCCGCGCCGGACGCAGTCGGCCAGCCAGGAGCCGGAGCAGAGTGGACTTGCCAGCGCCGTTGGTACCGACCAGTCCGGTGCGGCCCCGGCCGAGGGTGAGGGACAGGCCGTCGAACACGACGGTGCCGTCCTTCCACTGGAAGGCCAGGTCGGAGCAGGCGACGGCGGCACTCGTGGGGGTGCTGGTCTTTGACATGGGTGTTCTCGCAGTCAGAAGCAGTGGGAAAAGGGCTTCGTGTGCGAGCACCACGCGGCGTTGCGCCGGGAGGGGTGGGAGTCCCGGTCGAACCGGGGACGTCTCCTACACCGAGGTTCCATACACGCGTCGGACAGACCGGATACCGGCTCCGTACCGCGTGATGATCGCGAACCTCAGATGCGCAACGTCCACCTCGTTCGTAGACAACAGGACGAGGAGTACTGTACCCACTCGGCGCCAGGAGTCAATCACCTCTTCCACGTGACCCGGGTCTCGAACCGCGGGTTGGGGACCCAGAGCCGCGGCCGGGACGCAGGAGACTCCGGGCCGGGTCTCAGGAAGTGGACCGGGCCTTGGAACCGCAGGTCGGGACCCAGAGGTGGACCGGGCCTTGGAACCGCAGGGCTGGACACGGACGTGGACCGGGCCTCAGGACGGGTCTCAGAACTCCTCCAGGTCGATCCTGCGCTGGAGGTACTCCTCCCGGCTGATCTCCCCACGGGCGTAGCGCAGGCGCAGCTCCTGTGTGGCGGCGTCCCCTGGCTCGACCACCGGTGGCTCGTGACGCCGCCGGAGCAGTCGCCCGGTCTCGGTGACGGTGAGCACGAGGAAGAAGCCCAGGCCCGCCAGAACCACGATCGCGACCACGGCGACGAAGACGTTCACGGTGTGCCTCCCTGCCCCCTGTCTACCGCCTGACCGGGGCCGCCGCCAGGACCCCAACGCACCGCGAACCCCCCAGAACGCCGTAACCTGGGACATCGCGATCCGGTAGCCGGGACAGAAGGGGCGGGATGCGCGTCCTCCTCGTGGACAACCACGACTCCTACACGTACAACCTCTTCCAGCTCCTCGCCGGTGCGCTCGGCGCCGAGCCCCGGGTCCTCACCAACGACGACCGGCGCTGGGCCGAACTGGACCCCGCCGAGCTGGACGCCGTCGTGGTCTCCCCTGGGCCGGGGCGCCCGCAGAACCCGCGCGACCTGGGGCGCGTCCCCGAACTCCTCGCCCGCACCGACCTGCCCGTCCTGGGGGTGTGCCTGGGCCACCAGGCCATCGCGCACGTGGCCGGAGCCCGGGTGAACGCCGCCCCCCAGCCCCGCCACGGCCACCTGACCCGGGTGCGGCACCACGCCACGGGGCTCTTCACGGGAGTCCCCCAGGACTTCACCGCCGTGCGGTACCACTCCCTCGCGGTTCCCGAACCCCTGCCCCCGGCCCTGGAGGCCACCGCCTGGGCCGAGGACGGCGTGGTCATGGCGCTGCGCCACCGCGACTTGCCACGCTGGGGAGTGCAGTTCCACCCCGAGTCCGTGGCCAGCGAACACGGAGCCGCGCTGGTCGCCAACTTCCTCTCCCTCGCCAGAGAACACCACGGCACCACCGCCGTCTTCGCCCCACCACGGGTCTCGGCGCCCGCGGCGGCGCCGACACCACCCGCCGCCACCGTGCCCCGCTCCGCGACCCTGCCCTACGCGGTGGACACCGAACGCGCCTTCGCCCACCTCTACGCCGGGGCCGAGCACTCCTTCTGGCTGGACAGTTCCCGCCCCGAGG
The DNA here is from genome assembly GCF_040635075.1 of Nocardiopsis sp. NPDC007018. NCBI lineage: Bacteria > Bacillati > Actinomycetota > Actinomycetes > Streptosporangiales > Nocardiopsidaceae > Nocardiopsis > Nocardiopsis sp. NPDC007018. The sequence continues at coordinate 58,467 of NZ_JBEYHA010000014.1, read as the reverse complement.
GCCCGGCCCGGTTCTCCTTCCTCGGCGCGGGGTCCGAAACCCTCACCTACGACGTCGGCGACCGGAGCGTGCGCGTCGAAGGACCCGGCGGGGTCCACGCCGAACCCGGGAACGTGTTCGAGGCACTGGACCGACGCACCTGCCACACTCGTCACTCGCGCGACATGCCCGGCACCCGCCACACATGCGACCCCCGCGACGCGCGCGACACCTCCAGCCCCAACTCCGGCTCCGGCGGTCCTGGTACCGGTGGTCCCAGTACCGGCGGGCTGCCGTTCGACTTCACCGGCGGTTACGTCGGTTACTTCGGCTACGAACTCAAGGCCGACTGCGGAGCCCAACGCGCCCACACCGCCGCCACCCCGGACGCCGTGTGGATGCGCTGCGACCGCTTCGTCGCCGTCGACCACCACGAGAACCGCACCTACGCGGTCTGCGCCGACGACCTCCCCGACGCCGACGCGTGGCTCCAGCTGACCCTCACGGCCCTGGAGAACCTCCCTCCTCTGCCCGCCCCCGCTCCACCCGCGGCACCCGTGGATCTCGCGGGCCACCTGGAACGACCCCGCGACTCCTACACCGACGACGTCAAGACGTGCCTGGGGCACCTCGCCGACGGCGAGAGCTACGAGATCTGCCTGACCAACCGGGTGCGCCTGCCCGACCTCGGCGACGGCGGCAGCCTGGACGCCTACCGCCGCCTCCGCGCCGCCAGCCCCGCCCCCTACGCCGCCTTCCTGCGCCTGGGGGACGTGACCGTGCTCAGCGCGTCACCCGAACGTTTCCTGCGGGTGGACTCCGAGAGAATCGCCGAGAGCCGCCCCATCAAGGGCACCGCACCCCGGCACCCCGACCCGGCCACCGACGCCCGTGTCGCCGCCGAACTGCGCACCGGCGCCAAGACCCGCGCCGAGAACCTCATGATCGTGGACCTACTCCGCAACGACCTCGGGCGCGTCTGCGAGGTGGGGAGCGTGGAGGTCCCCGCCTTCATGTACACAGAGTCGTACGCCACCGTGCACCAGCTCGTCTCCACGATTCGAGGTCGGCTGCGCCCGGACGTCTCCACCCTGGAGGCCGTCCGCGCGTGCTTCCCCGGGGGATCGATGACCGGGGCGCCCAAGCTGCGCACGATGGAGATCATCGACGGGTTGGAAACCTCCGCACGGGGTGTGTACTCGGGGGCGCTGGGCTACGTCTCGCACACCGGCGAAGCCGACCTGAGCATCGTCATCCGCACCGCCGTGCGCACCGACGGCGGGATCACCGTGGGCGCTGGAGGGGCGATCGTGCTGGACTCCGACCCCGAGGAGGAGTACGAGGAGATGCTCCTCAAGGCCAGGGTCCCCGCCCGAGCCCGTTGACGTGCGCGGACACTGTTGGCGCGCACGGGCTCTGTTGGCGCGCCAGGGCCTGTCGGCCAGCACGGGACCGCTGGCACGCTGACGTGCGCGGACACTGTTGACGCGCCGGGGCTCGCAACCGCACGGGACCGCTGGCCCGCAGGGACACCGCGAAACGTCACCAGCCCCGCCAGGCTCGCCTCTCCTTCTCCGTGATGACCGCCGGGCCGTCCGGCAAGCCCCGACTCATCCAGTCCGCGATGTCGTTGTTGCCGACGAAGAGATTGATCACCATGATCCGCACATCCTCCAGGGGCAGGCGGAAGGACCAACCGACATCGTCCTGCAAGGGCACCACCAGGGCGGAGCGGTCCGGGCCGTGCATGGAGGCCCGGTCGGCGATCACCACGATCTCCTCGCCCGGCTCCTCGTCGTCCTCGCTCTGGCGGACCACCGCCAGCACCTGCTCGGGGGTGGCCCCGTCAAAGGCCGGGTCGTCCACGATCTGTAGGTAGGGGGCGTAGTCCTCGGAGGACTCGTGCCGGGGGTCGAGGCGGTCCGCGTCCGCTGCGAACGCGGCCCAGGCCCGGTCGTCACTGAAGTCGGTGCGCACCAGCAGCCCCGAGTCGTTCTGGGTGATCACGGGCAGAGGCGATGTCGGCGGCTGGTAGCGGGGCGGTTGACCCGCCGTCTCCAGGACTTCGCGCATCAGGTGAGGGGAGGCGTCCAACCAGTCCTCGTAGGACTCGTCCGGTTCGCGTTCGGACTCGACGCCACCGCGGTCCTTCTGGTGCTCCAGGGTGTCCTCGATGCTGGGGCGATGCGTGACGAGGTAGGTGAGGGCCGCCTGACGGGGCGTGACACGGAACGGCTCGAAGTCGTCGTCGCCGGGGAGGAAGGCCACGAGCGGGCGCAGGGGAGCGTCGCGCTCGGTGCCGCGGTCGGCGACCAGGACGAGGTCGGGAACCCAGGCGTCGTCGCTGTGAAGAGCTTGCAGCACCTCCACGGGGGTCACGCCCCGCCAGGCGGGGTCCTGGACCACGAGCAGGCGTCGGCGGATGGGGGCCTGGGCTGGGAGGGTGGGGTTCTGGTTGGGGAGGGTGGGGGCGTGCTCGGGAATCGGGGGCAGGGATGGTCCGGGAGTGTGCACGACCATGCCGGGCAGATCCCCCATACGGGAGAGCACGTCCTCCCAAGCGGGATCGTCGCAGTCACCCCGGATCAGTAGGGCGCCGGGCACGCGCTCGGTCTCACCCTCGGGGGGCGGGGGCAGGGTGGGGTGCGTCATGGGGAGTCTCTTCACAGTCGCGGCCTGCGGTCAATCTCGTTATATCGGGAGCGACCGACAATGCGGGAGCAGCTGACAATGCCGGAGGAACCGACAATGCGGGGAGGGCCAGGTACCAATCTGCGAACAGCACTCGGACACTTGGGGGTACGGCTCCCGATTCGCGTACTCGGAAGCGGGGTGGGGGTGGGGGTGGGGTTGGGTGGTGATGGGGGTTGAGGTTCTTTTGTGAGCCCACGGTCCGGGGTTGCTGTCAGCGGGACCCTCTACGGCCAACCCGTTTATCCCTTTGGGCCTGTAGGTCTTGTGCGGGTTACTGCGTACCCCTTGTGTGCTGAGGACTCTGGTCAGGGCGGGGTGTGTGGATGGTGCTCTGCCCGGACCGCACTTGGCGGATGTGCTCTCGTGTGACACGACTGGCAGGAAAGGGCCAAGCACGGCACCGGGCCACCCCCCAGGACGACTGATGTGTTCGAGAGATGCGTGTCCCCCGGACTGGTAAAAACCCCCGCCGTCCGAGCACCGCTTGCCGCTCTACGGCCAACCCGCTCTCCCCGGGAAAGCGCGTACCCGCACGTTTGCACCCCGCTGTGGCTCAGGGGGTTTGCGCCGTTCTGCTTACTACCGCACATGACTGAGGTTCAAAACCCCTGGGGGTGAAGGGGGAACCTCGCCTTCGGCTGTATCTGTGGTTGACGGGGTTTGCGCCGCCGTGCGTGATGGGGGGCGACCAGCCCCCGGGGGTGAAGCGCTGTGGTTGCCGCTTACTGCCGTTCCTGGCTCCGACCGGGTGTTCCGATGGAAGACGGCTGCCTGGCCAACTAGTGTCGGCGACACCACGGTAGCCACCCTCTGCGGAGAGACAGCATGTCCACGATCCTGTTCCTGATGACCGGCGCCGACCACTGGACCCTGGCGGACGGCACCCGACACCCCACCGGCTTCTGGGCGGAGGAGGCGGCGGCCCCTTACGCGGCCTTCCGGGACGCCGGACACGAAATCGTCGTCGCGACCCCCGGCGGCGTGGTACCACCCGTGGACCGGGGCAGCCTCTCCGCCGACCTCAACGGTGGGCAGGAGAACGCCGACCGGGTTTCGGCCGTCCTCGACTCCTTCACCGAGATGCACTCCCCGCTCAGCCTGGAAGAGGTCGACCTCGGCGACTACGACGCCCTCTTCCTCCCCGGCGGGCACGGCCCCATGGAGGACCTGGCGGTGGACGCGGTCGCCGGAGACCTCCTCACCACGGCGCTCGACACCGGCAAGGTCCTCGGGGTGGTCTGCCACGCTCCCGCCGCGCTGTTGGCCGCCGAACGCCCGGACGGTACCAACCCGTTCGCCGGGTACCGCGTGAGCGCCTTCACCAACGCCGAGGAAGAGCAGGCGGGCTTGGCGGACCGGGCCGTGTGGCTGCTCCAGGACCGGCTGGTGGAGGCGGGTGTGGACTTCCAGGAAGGGGAGCCCTGGGCGCCCAAGGTCGTGGTCGACCGGACTGTGGTGACCGGACAGAACCCGGCTTCCGCGGAGCCGGTGGCGCTGGCGCTGCTCGGGATGCTGGCGTAGCGACGGAAAACCGGTTGCTCTCACCGCTGACCAGCACCATGGTGGTGCCCCATGAGCTTCCAGATCCGGGCGGCGTTCACCGACACCGCCGTCACCGTGTACCAGGCCTACACACCCGGCATCGGGGTGCCCGCCGCGCGTGAGGGCCGCTTCCCGTCCACGTGGAAGCGCGAGCGCATGACGTGGATCAAGCCGTCGTTCCTCTGGATGATGTACCGGTGCGGGTGGGGGCGTAAGGAGAGCCAGGAGACGGTCCTGGCCGTGGAGATCACCCGTGAGGGGTTCGAGTGGGCACTGCGGAGTGCCGCCCTGTCGCACTTCAAGCCAGGCCTGCACCCCGACCACGAGGCCTGGAGGCGTGAGCTGCGCGGCGCTCCGGCGCGCGTGCAGTGGGACCCCGAGCGCGACCTGCGCCTGAACCCCCTGGGGCACCGTTCGCTCCAGCTGGGGCTTTCGGGTGAGGCCTCCCGCCGCTACGCGGACGAGTGGACGGTGTCGATCACCGACATCACGCCGCTGGTCCACCAGATCCACGCGCTGGTGACGGCGGGAGATCTGGAGGCGGCCGCCGAACTGCTGCCCCGGGAACGCCCGTACCCGATCGCGGAGGCGGCCATCGCCCACCTGCGCCCGCCGACCCCTTGACCTCAAGCTTGGTTGAGGCACCAGGATGGCGCCCATGAACACCGACACCATCGCCGTCGAACAGGTCGTCGCCGACGTCCAGCGGACCCAGCGGTCCAAGGACGCCGAAGGCTTCCTCTCCCTCTTCCATCCCGACGCCCTGTGGACCACCCGGAACGGCAAGGTCCTCGTCGGCCTCGACGCCATCGCCGGGTTCACCCGCGCCGTCCTGCCCGACGCCGACTGGGACGGCGAGGTCACCTACGCGGTGACGCACGTCCAGTTCCTGCGTCCCGACGTGGCGGCCGTCAAGGTCCGGCAGGTTTACCACGGGGCCGGCGGAGACGACGAGGGATCGCCGCTCTACGTCATGACCCGCGAGGACGACGGACGGTGGCTGCTCACCGTCGGCCAGAACACCGCCGTGCACCAGGAGTAGACCCGCTATCCCGTGGGTTCCGCCCGGGCGCGCATGCCGTCCCGCGTGTACATCCACGCGGTCCCGCAGGTGAAGGGGACCTCGGCGCAGCCCTTGGAGAGGCAGGGCTCCCACACCCCGCAGCGCCTGCTGACCGAGGTCTCCCCGTGCGGGTCCGGCTCGTCGGGCCCCAGGGTCGCCAGCAGCGCGTGGGCCTCCTCCGAACCGAAGGCCGAGACCGCCTGCCCGCGCAGTTCGCGTTCGCGCACGGGGGCGAGTCCGTCGCGGAACACCAGCACGTCGGACAGGGTGCGGCGGGCCAGGTGCACCACCTCGCGCTGGGCGGCGCTGAGATGGGGGTGGGCGCGTTCGTAGCGGCGCAGGTGTTCGATCCACAGGTCGCGGCGGGCCCGGGGAGGGAGTTCGGCGAACACGAGCCTGCGGCGGACGAGCGGGTGGGTGGTGAACTCGTCGTAGTCCCTCGGTAGGCGGCCCCGGTTGGCCTCCACCCACTCCCGGGCCAGGCCGTGGTCGCTGCGGGCCAGGGCGGGTGTGCGCCCGACCAGCGCCAGGGTCATGACGACGGCCCACCCTTCGCGCAGCCGCCGCAGACGCGGCCGTACGGAGGCGCCGGGGGAGGGGGCCTGGGCACGCTCCCAGGGTGCGCGGCGGCGCTGGCGGCTGAGTTCGCCCAGGGCCTCGACCACGCGCAGAGCCGCCTGGGCCCCGAGACCGCGCAGCAGAGGACGGACCATGGCGACACCGCTCCAGCAGCGGACCTCGGCACCCCGGTGGCGGACCAGGGTGGGGACCCATGGTGCGTTGGGGCCCCACTGCCGCACCCTCCACTCGCGCACGTCCGGGTGGGTGAGCGGCAGTGTCTCCAACCTGCCACCAGATACCGAAGCCACGGCGGTGGAGATGTCCGCGCACCTGTCGCACGAGGAATCGAAGGCCAACACGTACCGAACCCGAACATCCCTCATGATCTCCCTTGCCTCTCCGCCGCCTCCAGTGTCAAGGGGGGTCGCGCGGCGTGGGTCGGGTTTTCGGAACTTGGCACGACCGATCGGCGACAGCACGCGGGAATACCGTCGCGAACGCGGAGGAACCCGTGATCCCACCCCAGGTCAGAGCCCTTTTTTGGTGGTCACTTGAGGTGTGTATCGGGCAGGCCGAGCCCCGCGGCGTTCGGCGGGTTCGCCGAGGTCAGGAGGTGTCCTCCAGGCGAGTACCGGCCAGGAGCAGGAACAGGGGGACCCTCAGCCGACGTGCGTACTCGACCGTGTCACCACCGAACCGTTGCCGCTCGGGAGCGCACTCGCGCAGCCCCGTCAGCCCGAACCCGGCCCGGGTGAGGGCGTCGACGTGGTCCTCCACGGTGCGGTGGTGCCACACCACCCGGGTGCCCATCCAGTCGCGTTCGCGCGGGCCGGTCTCGAAGTAGTCGTCCACCACCTGGCCCCGCCGTGGCCCCTCGTCGGGGCGGCGTGCGTCGTGGCAGGTCAGCACCGGGTGGGGGACGGTGAACACGACGCGTCCGTGCGGACGCAGCCAGGTTCGCGCCCGCGTGAGCGCCGGGGTGAGTTCCGGGAGATAGTGCAGGGCCATCCGGGACACGACGAGGTCGACGCTGCCAGGTCGGGCGGCGAAGCCCTCCATGAGGGCGCGCACGACGCGTCCGGGGGTGCCCACCAGCGTGGAGCGGGCGCGCTCGGCCATGGACTTCGAGGAGTCCACTCCGAGGTAGCTCCGGCACCCGGCTTCCAGCAGGAGGCGCCCCAGGTCGGCGTCGCCGCACCCGAGGTCGAGCACGTCGAGACCGGCGGTGTCGCCCAGTGCGCCCAAGAGCGCGGGCTCCTCCATGACCGTGTTGGGGCTCGACGTCCCGGCGTGCCGACGGGCGGTGTAGCGATCGGACATTCCCCGTTCGTCGTAGGGGGAGGAGGGGGTGTTCATGGGGGCACCCTACGCGGGCGGGCTCGTGGCGCGGGGTGCGGCTGACCCCGGGGCTGGTGCACCTGACCTACGTCTCCGTGGTCGGCGGTCAGCGGGCCCTGCGCAGCGCCCTGTGGCGACGCGACGGCCGGGGCGGTCAGGCGACCAGGCCGGGGGCCAGGCGCTCCAGCTCGGCGACGGCGGCGGCGATCGCCGGGCGCTCCCGAGCCCCCGCGCGGGTGAAGGTGAGCAGTGAGCGGGCCGGTGCCGGTGAGCCCTCCAAGGGCACACGGGTGACCGGGAGCTGTGGAGACAGGTCCGCCGACCTCGGGACGAGCGCCACCCCGAGGCCGTGGGCGACCAGCGCCGCCACCGAGCTCCACTCCACCGCCTGGTGACGGCCCTGCGGGGTGAAACCGACCGCCCCGCAGGCGGTCATGACGTGGGCGTGGCAAGTGGTGTCCGGCCTCGGCAGAATCCACGACTCCCGCGCGGTCTCCACCAGGGGGACGCTCTGCCGTCCGGCGAGGCGGTGCCCCCGCTCCACCACGAGGTCCAGGGGGTCGTCGAACAGCGGAGCCTGGTCGAAGCGGGTGTCGTCCAGGGAGGGGGTGCTGGGCGCGGCCTCCACGACGGTGAGGTCGATGTCACCACGAAACAGCAGGTCAAGACTGTCTCCGGGTTCGGATTCCAAGATCTCCACCTCCAAGCGCGGGTACTCTGTGCGCAGGGCGGCGGCCATGGGCGCCAGCAGGCGGGTCAGCACGACGGGGAAACCCGCCACGCGCAGCGTTCCGGCCGGTTCCGCCTCCAGCCCGCGCATCTCGATCTCCGCCCGTTCCCATAGGGCCTGGATCGTGTCCGCGTGCCCCAACAGGCTCCGCGCGGCCGGTGTCAGCCGGACACCGCGCCCCTGGGGCTCCAACAGCGGAACGTCGAGCTCCTTCGAGAGCTGTCGGATCTGCTGCGAGGCCGCCGAAGGCGTGAAGTGCAGTGCCTCAGCGGCGGCTGTCACCGTTCCGTGGTGGGCCACGGCCCGAAGGATACGCAACCGACGAAGATCAATCATGTAGACGATTCTTCAGAGTGTCATCCAGATTTTCAACCTGGACCGCGAGGGTCCGTGGGCGTGAAGCTGGACCGGAGAAGTCGACGACGGCGAATCAGAGGTGCTTGATGACCAGTGTGTGCCCCCACTGCGGATGGCCCGACGACCAGCCCTACACGGTGCTCTCCCAGCACCGCACGGGAGCCGGGATGACCGTGTGGTCCCGTTGTGCGTGCGGCTCGGCCCAGGTCCGGGAGATCGGGCTCGCGGGGACGCGGATCGTCTCCCGTGGGCGCCCCTCGGGCGCCCGGCTCTGACGCCTGGAACTCCTCGGGCGTCCGCCCGAAAACGTGACGGGGGTCCGTCCACAGGCACGGTGCGGAAATCGTGGTCCGTGGTCGGTCCGCGATACGGTTACGGGCATGGGGAACACACCGGGGCGACCGTCCACTTCGGCCGAGGACTACGTGAAGGTCATCTACGACCTCCAGGAACGCGGCACCGGCCCGGTGACCATCTCGGGGATGGCCGAGCGGCTGTCGGTGTCCAACTCCTCGGTGTCGGGCATGCTGCGCAAGCTCAGCGAACTCGGATTCGTGGAGCACCAGCGGTACGGCAACGTCAGCCTCACCGAGACCGGCACCAAGGCCGCCCTGGCGGTGCTGCGCCGCCACCGCCTCCTGGAGACCTACCTGGTGGCCGAGCTGGGCTACTCCTGGGACGAGGTGCACGACGAGGCCGAGATCCTCGAACACGTGGTTTCGGACAAGTTCGTCGACCGCATCGCGACCCACCTGGGCGACCCGGTGGTGGACCCGCACGGCGACCCCATCCCCACCCGTGAGGGTGTCATCGTCGATCGCCCGTCCGTCCTGCTCTCCGAGGCCGAGACCGGGACGACCGGGGTGATCGTCCGGGTCAACGACACCGACCCCGAGCTCCTGCGCTACCTCGCCGACATCGACCTGGGCATCGGCATGTGCGTGGAGGTCGTGGAACGGCTTCCCTTCGCCGGTTCCCTCCAGATCGCGGTCCGCCCCGAGAAGGGCGGTGAGTCCCGGGAGCAGTCGCTGGGGCTGGTCGCCGCCGAGGCCCTGTGGCTCAGCCCTGAGAACGACGGCGACACCTGACCCCGTCCACGGCGGCGGGGCTTCCGGGGACGCCCCGGCAAGCCCCCCGCCGTCCGGCCTCGTCTAAGCCAGGGGCTGGGCTCCGGCGCGACCGGCCTCGATGACGAACCGGGCCCGGTCGCGGACGGGCGAGCCGGGTCTGCTCACGTAGTCGACCACCCGGTAGTCGGCGGTCCACTCCGTGGGGGTGACCCGGTTGCGCACGTAGCCCCGGTTGCGGTTGATGAACTTGATGTGCGGGTTCTCCGCCAGCTGCACCGCGTCGCCCGGGTTCTGCTCCGCGCCGTCCCGACCGCTGGTGAAGGAGGTGCCCACCAGTTCGGTGGCGACCGTGCGCGATCCCGGGTCGTCGAAGTCGGCCTTCACGTCCACCACGTAGTTGGCGTGCACGTCGCCGGTGATCACGACCGGGTTGGACACCTCCGCCAGCTCGTCGCGGACGCTGTCGCGCTCGACCCGGTAGTTGTCCCAGGCGTCGTCGCTGAAGTTGGTGGGGTCCCCCTCCGCGAAGTCGCGCTGGGAGAAGAACACCTGCTGCGCCAGGATGTTCCACCTGGCCCTGGAGGCCGACAGCCCCTGTGAGAGCCACCGGCGCTGGTCGGCGCCGAGCAGTGTGCGCTCGGGGTCGTCGCGCTCGGAGTCCTCCACCTGCGCGTCCCGGTACTGGCGGGTGTCCAGCAGGTGGACGTCGGCCAGGTTGCCGTAGGTGAGCCTGCGGTACAGGTGCAGGTCGGGCCCGGCCGGTCGCTGGGCGGCCCGCAGCGGCATGTGCTCGTAGTAGGCCTTGAGCGCGTGCTCGCGCCGGAGCAGGAACTCCTCGGGAGGGATGTCCTCCTCGTAGGAGGTGTCGTCGGCCCAGTTGTTCTCCAGCTCGTGGTCGTCGAAGACCACCGCCCACGGGAAGGCCGCGTGGGCGGCCTGGAGGTCGTGGTCGGTCTTGTACTGGGCGTGGCGCAGCCGGTACTCGGCCAGGGAGCGGACCTCCGCCTCGGGGACGTGGCCGCGGCCGATACTGCCCTGGTCGGCGGTCTCGTAGATGTAGTCGCCGAGGAAGACGACCAGGTCCAGGTCCTCCCGCGCCAGGTGCGCCTGGGCGGTGTAGTGGCCGTGGGTGTAGCTCTGGCAGCTGGCGAAGGCGAAGTCGAACCTGTTCAGCCGGGTGCCCGGGACCGGTGCGGTGCGGGTGCGCCCGACCGGGCTGATCTCGTTGCCCACCCGGAAGCGGTAGAAGTAGTCGGCCCGGGGGCGCAGGCGCTCCAGTTCCACGTGGACCGAGTGCGCCTGTTCGGGGCCGGTCTCGACGCTGCCGGAGGCGGCGATCCGGCGGAAGTGCTCGTCGTGGGACACCTGCCACTCGACCTCGACCGCGCGGTCGGGCATACCGCCCAGGCCGTCCTCGGCGAGAGGGTCGGGGGCGAGTCGGGTCCACAGGACCACACCGTTGTGGAGGGGGTCTCCGGAGGCGACGCCGAGGGTGAAGGGGTCGGAGATCACGGGGCCCCGGGGCGCGGGCGCCGCGTGCGCGGCGGGCGCTCCCAGGGTGGTGCCCAGCGCGGCCGCCCCGAGGGTCACGGCGCCGCCCACCAGTGCCTGGCGGCGGGTGGCGGCGGGTACCGGAGCGGGGGAGCGGTCGGGGGAGGTGGGGAATGGGGGTGTACCCGGCATGTGCGGTCTCCTGGGTTCGAGCGGCGGACCGCCCCGGGATACCGGGACGGGAGCAACCGTGGTCCATCCGGCCATGGAAAGAGGTACGACCCAACCCCTACGCGGTGAACATTACCCCCGTTCGAGTGACGGCAAGGTTACTGAGGGTCGTCACCAGGGTGTTTCGTCGACTATGGGATGTTACGATCGCCGCCGTCCCCTTCCCCACCCCCGTAAAGGCCCTTGTATGGGTTACGCGCTGGAAGCCGTCATCGCCCCGACCGCGCTCCTGAGCCCGTTCGGCTCCGACCTGGTCGGAGCCGGGACGGTGGCACTGGGTCACGGTCTGGTCCTGCTGCCCGTCACCGAGAAGCTCGCCCGCGCCGACGACCGCGCGGCCGACCACCCCGCCGGTTTCGTGCGACTCACCGCGCCCCTCGTGGAGCGGGCCGCCGCATGGTCGCGTCGGGGGCCGGTCGCCTACGTCGAGGCCGAGTTCTTCGGCGGTTGGGGCACCCAGGCGGCGGTCGTGTGGCACCGGGGCGCGCCGGTACTGGGTCCGCTGCGCCAGGAGGAGGGTGAACCCGCCCCCGAAGAGGGGACCCCGATCTCGCGGGCCCTGCGCCACCTCGGGGTGGCGACGGGCCCCGACGACCGAGACGAGTTCGACGCGGTCGGGCTGGGGGCGCACCGCTCCACCGAGGGATGGGCCCTTCGGGCCACACCGCTGGAGGCGCCGTAGGCTCCGATCGGGCGATGCGACGACCCCGCACTCCGTCGGCCTCCAGAGCGGAGCCGACCCCGGCGCCCCCACCCCTGTCACACGCCCGTTCGGCCTCCTATACTGGGCGCGTGAAGCGACGACATTAGGTCCCGAGCCGCGGCCGAGGCCGGTCCGCGACGCGATCCCGCGCACCGCCGGGTGGAGACCACCACCGGTGCCCGCGTCCGTCCGACCGAAAGACCTCCATGACCGCCCAGTCCGCGCGTGCGTCCGCCACGCGCCCCTCCAGGCTGACCCGTCCGCTGTACGCGTACGCCTTCCTGGAGGAGTTCGTCCTCCTCTACCCCCTGTACGCCCTGCTCTTCACCGAGACCGGTCTGTCCGTGGCGCAGATCAGCTCCCTCTTCGTCCTGTGGTCGCTGACCAGCGTGCTCCTGGCGATCCCGACCGGCGCCTGGGCGGACGTGGTCCCGCGCCACCTGCTGCTCGCCCTCGCACCGTTGCTGACCGGAGCGGGGTTCGCGTTCTGGCTGTTCCTGCCGTCCTACTGGTCCTTCGCCCTTGGCTTCGTGCTGTGGGGAGCGGCCGGCGCCCTGGCCTCGGGCGCTCTGGAGGCGCTGGTCTACACCGAGCTCACCCACCGGGGCGCCGCCGACCGGTACGCGCGCGTCATGGGCGTCACCAGGGCGCTGGGCGTGGCGGCGGTCGGTACGGCCACCCTGCTGGCGGTACCCGTCATGGCGTACGGCGGCTACGCGGCGATCGGACTCGCGAGCCTGGCCGCGTGCGTGCTGTGCGCGCTCACCGGCCTGACCCTGCCCGAGAGCCGCCCACCGCGTTCGTCCCCCGATCACGGCCCCGACGACACCGCCGCGACCGATCCCGGCACGGGCCGGGCCGACGCGGGGGCCGCACCCGAACCCGGCTACCTCGAGACCATGCGGCTCGGCCTCGCCGAGGCGCGCGGCAGCCGACGGGTCCGCACCGCGATCCTGCTGGTGGTCACCGTCACCGCGTTCTGGGGGATGCTCGACGAGTACCTCCCCCTCCTGGCCGCCTCCTCCGGGGTCGCCACCGAGGACGTCCCCCTGGTGGTCCTCGTGGTCTGGATCTGCGTCACCGCCGGCGGGCTGCTCGCCGGTCCCGCCTCACGACTGTCACCGCGCGCCGTCGGCGTACTCCTGGCCCTGGCGGCCGTGGCCATCGCTGCCGGCGCCCTCCTGGGCACCGCACCGGGATGGGTCCTGCTCGGCTGCGGTTTCGGCGTGTGCCAGATGGCGAACGTGGTGGCCGACGCCCGGCTCCAGGACAGCATCACCGGTTCCAGCCGGGCCACCGTCACCTCACTCGCCGAGGCCGGTACGGAGACGGTGAGCGGCGCGTCCTTCCTGCTGTACGCGGGGGTCTTCCTGGTGGCCGGGCACGCGACGGCCTTCGCCGTGTTCGCCGTCCCCTACCTGTTCGCGGCCGTCCTGGCCGCCCGGGGCGGGCGTACCCGGCCCGCGGAGCCCACCGGCTGAGCCCGGCCGCGGGCCCCGACCGCTTTCCCAAGCCCCCTGTTCATCCCCTTGCGTACGTGAATAGCATCGTTTGTTGTGACACACCAGACGACGGACACCGCGAACAGCGAAGGCCCACGTCTCGCGTCCGTGCGCGGGATCAGCGTCAGTTACGACGACCGCGGCGCAGGATGCCCCGTCCTGTTCGTCCACGGTCACCCCCTCGACCACAGCATGTGGGAACCACAGGTCAGAGCGCTCGCCGGGCGCGGATACCGGACCATCGCCCCCGACCTGCGCGGCTACGGCCGCAGCACCGTGGTGCCGGGGGTGACCTCGCTGGACACCCTCGCCCGCGACCTCGCCGCCCTCCTCGACCACCTGGGGCTGGACGTGGTCAACGTGGTGGGGCTGTCCATGGGCGGCCAGGTCGCCCTGGAGCTGTACCGGCTCTTCCCCGACCGCGTGGACTCCCTGGCCCTCGTGGCGACCAACCCCCTTCCCGAGACCGAGGAGGGCAGGACCAGGCGCGCGGCGATCGCCGCGCGCCTGCGCACCGAGGGCATGCGCGGCTACACCGACGACATGTTGGTGGGCATGATGACCGCGGCGAACGTGCGGGACCTGCCCGGGGTCGCCGACCACGTGCGCGCCATGATGTATGCCGCGCCCGCGGAGGGGGCCGCCGCCGCGCAACTGGGCCGGGCCGGGCGCCCCGACCACACCCTGCTGCTCAAGCACATCTCGGCACCCACCCTGCTGGTGGTGGGCCAGCACGACGGCTTCACCCCGCCGGGGGGAGCCGAGCTCATGCACGTCCGTGTCGCGGACTCGGTCGTGGAGATCATCGAGGGCGCGGGACACCTGCCCAACCTCGAACGACCCCGGCGGTTCAACGAGGTCCTGCGCCGCTTCCTGGAACAGGCCCGTACCCGACCCCGACCCCGCCACCACTGAGCGACGGGGCCCGAACCGCGTGCGGTCGGGCCCCGTCTCCCTCCGAGTCAGTCAGAGGCCCGTTCCACGGGGAGCCACAGCTCCCCGGAGGCGAGGTCGCCCTCGTACTCCACGCTCAACAGTTCGGGCCCGTGCCGGAACCGGTAGGCGGGGTTGGAGGGGAACCACTCACCGAGCGCGTGGACCCACATGCGCTGGACCCCCTCGGGGAAACCGAGCCCCTCGAAGGGGAAGACGACCCAGGTGCCCTCGGGCACCTCCAGGACCGCGTCCCCCTCGGGTGTGGCGGATGAGGAGGTCGCTGCCGCCAGGAGGAAGTCGACGTCGCTCCCCTCCCGCCGGTCGGGATCGTGGGTGAGGGTCACCGACACGACACCGCGCGGCTCCTGGTCGGACAGTTCCGCCAACCGCTCGTACACCTGGTCCCCGAGTCCACGGACGAACGCGGCCATGGGCGCGTTGTCCCCCTCGCGGACCAGCGGGACCCGGGTTCGGGGCCCGACGAGGCGGAACGCGGCCTTGTCGACGACGCGGTAACGCATGATGGTGCTCCCTTCGATGGTGAGACGGAAGGTCAACCGCGACTGCGACGTGAGCGCCGCGCCGGTGCGCCGCGCCTCACCCGGGCTCATCCCGTGCATCGCCCGGAACGCCCGGCCGAAGGCCTCCGCGGACCCGTAGCCGTAGCGCACGGCGATGTCGAGCAGGGTGTCCCGGCCCTCGATCACCTCCGCCCCCGCCAGGGTGAGACGGCGCCGGCGCGCGTACTCCGACAGCGGCATCCCGGACAGGGCCGAGAACATCCGCCGGAAGTGGTGTTCGGAGGTGAGCGCGGTCCTCGCCATCGCGGCCGCGTCCACCGGTGCGCCCGGGTCCCTCTCGATCCGTTCGAGTGCCTCGTTCAGGCCGTCCAGCACGGTCGCCTCCCTCGTTCACCACCGACGTTAGGGACACCGGCCCGGCCCCGACCCGACCGTTGCCGATCGCGTCCGGTCGGGTGCGTCGGGGCGCCGTTCCCGGGAACGGCGCCCTTCTGCTCGGCGGAGAAGTTCCTGTCGCACCCCTCTGCCACCCTCTACGGTGACCGTGCCCGAGCCCCCCGACTGGAAGGTCCCCCCGTGCCCGAGTCCGCCGCGCGTGCGAGCGCTCCGCCTCCCGACCAGCGCCGGAGCGAGCCCCTGGGCCCACGCTTCCACCGACTGCTGGGGGCGGTGGGGCTGGCCAACCTGGGAGACGGCATCGCCGTGGTCGCGCTGCCCTGGTACGCCGCCACGCTCACCGACGACCCCCTCCTGGTCGCGACGGTGGCCGCGGCCACCAGGCTGCCCTGGCTGCTGCTGGCCCTGGTTGCCGGGGTGGTGGGCGACCGGGTGGACCGGCGGCGCCTGATGGTGGGCGCCGGTGCGGCCAGGGCCGTGCTGCTGGCGCTGTTGACCGCCGTGGTGTTCCTGGGTGCCGGCTCCATCCCCCTGCTGGTCCTGGTCGCTCTGCTGGTGGGGGCGTGCGAGGTGTTCTTCGACAACACCACGCAGTCGCTGGTGCCCGCCGTGGTGCCGCGTGCCCGGCTGGAGCGGGCCAACGGGCTCCTCCAGGGTGTGGAACGCGTGTGCAACGCGTTCCTGGGCGCGCCGCTGGCCGGGCTCCTGCTGGGAGTCTCCACCGCGTGGGCCTTCGGTGCCCAGGCCGCGCTGGTCCTGCTGGCCGTCGTCTGCCTGGTGAGCCTGCGCGGGGACTTCCGCCCGTCCGGGGAACACCAGGGGGGCGAACGGGAACGGCCCTCCATCGGGGCCATGCTGCGCGAGGGTCTGGTGTGGTTGTGGCGCCATCCGGTGCTGCGACCGCTCGCGCTCGTCTCGGGGGCCTCCAACCTGGCGGGGGCGATGAGCGGCGCCGTGCTGGTGCTCTTCGCCCAGGACGTGCTCGGCGTGGGGGCTCAGGGCTACGGGCTACTGATGACCGTCACCGCCTTCGGAGCGGTCGCGGGGGCGATCGTCGTTCCCTCCTTCTCCGCGCGGGTCCATCCCAGCACCGCCATGGCGGTGGTTCTGGCGCTCCTGGGGGTGACCTCGGCGAGTATCGGTCTGCTCCAGACCGTCCCGGCGTTCGCGGTCTGCTACTTCCTCACCGGGTTCGCCATCTCCTGGTGGAACGTCACCCTGCTCTCCCTCATCCAGAGAGTGACGCCCGACCGGATGAGATCCCGGGTCTTCAGCGCCCATCGCACCGTCTCCTGGGGGCTGCTCTCGGTGGGACTGGGCCTGGGCGGCGCCCTCGCCTCCTCTCTGGAGGGGGTGTGGGGCCGGGAGTGGGGGCTGGCGGCCCCCTTCCTCACGGCGGGGGCCATCGGCCTGGCTCTGGCCGTGGTCAGTGCCCTGGTGATCACGCCGAGCCTGGTCGACCGCGCCCTGGCCGACGCCGCCGCACCGCCACAGGAGCGGGGCGAGACCGGGTCCGGATCTCGGCAAGAGTGACCCCCGGAAAGGGACGATCAGGAAAAACCTGGAAATCTTCGGGCAACATCCGTGTCTGGATCGACACGGCGCCCTTCCCACCCGCACCATGGCCGCACAGGATGACCCGCAGGCCGACCCTGAGAAGGAGGTGGGCGGGGCGGGGTACACGCGCCCCGCGGACTCTATGGACCTTGGTTTTCTGCGACCTCTGTACGAAAGCGACGGCCCGGTGGCCTCGGTGCACCTCGACACCAGTCGGGACACCACGGACGCCGACAAGAAGATCGAACTGCGCTGGCGGCACCTGCGCGAGGAGCTGGCCGCCCTCGGAACCGACCCGGCCACCCTTGACGTCCTGGAGGAGGCCGTGGGGGAGGGCAACTCACGCGCCTTCGGCGACCACGGACAGGCGCTCTACGCCTCCGAGGGCAGGCTCCTGGGAGCGCACACCCTCGCCGCTCCGCCCGCACAGGACCGGGCGACCTTCCTGCCCGTCCCGGACGCCCTCCCTCTGGCCATCGACCGGGGCCGTCGCCTCCCCTACGTCCTCGTGGCCCTGGACCGGGTCAACGCCAAGGTGTTCGCCTACCCCAGCCACCCCACGCGCGGCCCCGTCATGGAGGCCGCCAACGAGGGTGAGAACATGCAGAACCTCGATGGAGCCAGCCGTATCTTCCCCGGCCAACGGGGAGACGCGGGCGGACGCCGCGCCGACACCGGGTTTGCCCAGGACCTGTGGCGCGACAACACGGCCCAGGTGGCCGACCTGGTCCGCGAGGCCGTACGCCTGGTGGACGCGGCGGTGATCATTGCGGGCGGCGACGACGAGGCCATCGCCTACCTGCGCGAGAACCTCGGACCCCGCCAGCTCACCATCCCGATCAAGGTGGTCGCGGGCGGCCGCGGCGGCGCCGACGCCGAGGAACGCCTGCACGAGAACGCGGAGCGGTGCCTGCTCGAGCTCATCCACGAGGAGCAGGCCCGGGTGTACTCCGAGTACCAGCGCAAACTCGCCCACGACCAGGCGGTCAAGGGCACCACCTCGGTCCTGCCGATGCTCTCGGAGGCCAGGGTGGACACGCTCCTGATGGGCCCCGACCGCGAGAACGAGCCGTACCTGTGGGGTTCGCTCCACTCACCGATCCTGGTGGAGACCTCCCCGCGCGGTCTGGACGACCCGGACGCCGGGTTCCGGGCCCCCGCCAGCGCGCTCATGCTGCGCGCCGCGGTGATGTCGGACGCTCGGTTCACCGAGCTGCCGGTGCCCGAACGGGCCCTGGACGACGACAACAGCGCCGGGACCGACACCGGCACGGTGGATGCGGGCGCCACACTGCGCTTCCCCAAGCAGTAGCGACCGGCCAGGTGCCCCGTCCCCGCCGGTGCGGGGGCGGGGCACCGCCGCGCGACCCTCAGGAGTCCGCGAACACCCCCAGTTCGTTCCCGCTGGGGTCGGCGAAGTGGAACCGCCGACCGCCCGGGAACGCGTAGGGGCCCTGGAGCACACGGCCGCCCGCCCCCTCCACCGCGGCGATGGACCGGTCCAGGTCCTCCGAGTACAGGAGCACGAACGGGCCCCCGCCGCGCACCTCACCAGCCGGGTTGAGCCCGCCCACCTCCGAGGCGCCGTCGGGCGAGCGGATGCCCGCGTAACCGGGCCCGTAGTCGTTGAAGGTCCACCCGAAGGCCTCGGCGTAGAACCGCTTGGCCTCCTCCAGATCGGTGACCGGGAGTTCCACGTAGTCGATGACGTGGTGCCGCTGTTCGCTCATGGCAGGCATTGTCCCCGCCGGGTCCGACACTCGGGGACACCGCCTTCCCCGGCGGTTCCGGGCCGATCCGGCCCAACCCGCCCCCGACCGGACCTTCACAGGGCAGGATGGTGCGGGCGGGACGCGTCGCCACGCTCCCCCCACCGACCACGAGGCGAGGTTCCATGGCAGCACCGTTCCCGGTGACCGACCTCCCCGGCCCCTGGCACCGCGCCGCGCGCCCTCGGCGCCTCCCCCGACCACGGGACCGAGCACCGCTCCGGGGTGGGCGGACGCACCCTGAGCGGACCGGTCACCTACCGCGGGGTGCCCGCGTGGCTGCGGGTGGCGGGCGCGGCCCGCCGGGGCGGACGGCTGTGGGACGGCCCCCTCCTGGCCGACGCCGTCCTCGACGAACGGGTCCCCAGGCCCGCCCTCCTCGCCGAGCACGCATGGGACGGCGATACGACGGGAACGGTGTTCCAGGCCCACCTGTGGGAGCGCCTCACCGGACACGAGATCTCACCCACCCCCGACCTGTCCTCCCCGGCCCGGGTACCCGACGTGTGGTGGAAGGAGCTCAGGACGGCCCTCGACCGGCTACGGTCCGCGTCCGCCGAACGGACGCGGCCGCGCAGTCACACCCCGGGGTTCCTCGAACGCGTCCCCAGGTACCTCCCGGAGCTGGCGGGCACGGACCTCACCGTGCCCGCCTGGGAGACCTCCCACGGCGACCTCCACTGGGCCAACCTCACCACCGGGCCGCTCACCCTCCTCGACTGGGAGGGCTGGGGTCCGGCCCCGGTCGGCTACGACGCCGCGGTCCTGCACACCTACGCGCTGCCCGCACCGGAGTCGGCGGCGCGGGTGCGCGCGGAGTTCGCCGACGTCCTGGAGTGCCGGGTCGGACGGTTCTCCCAGCTGCTCATCGCCGCCGAGGTGATTCAGGCGGCCGAACGCGACGACCTCCACGCCCGGCTGCTCCCGCACGTCCGGCACCGGGTGGGCGAACTCCTCGCCCGGTAACCGGGCGCGCCGACCCTGCGGTCAACCCCACCCCTCCCCGACGGAACACCTCATGGCCTGGCCGGGCACCGGTTCCTAGCGTGGGAGTCGACATCACCGACCCCACGACGGGACCGCCATGATCACCCTGCGGGGACTCACCAAACGCTACGGGGACACCCTCGCCGTCGACGGCCTGGACCTCTCGGTCCGCCCCGGCCGCGTCACCGGGTTCCTGGGGCCCAACGGCGCGGGCAAGACCACCACGCTGCGGATGGTGCTGGGACTGGACCACCCCACCTCAGGAGAGGCGTTGGTGGACGGGCGCCCCTACCGTGAGCTGCGCCGGCCCCTGCACACCGTGGGCGCGGTCCTGGACGCCGGAGCGCTCCACCCCGGCCGCACCGCCCACTCCCACCTGCTCGCGCTGGCCAGGAGCCACGGCATCCCGGCCAGCCGTGTGGACGAGGTCCTGGGCACAGTGGGGCTGTCCGGCGTCGCCCGTCGCCGTGCCGGAGGCCTCTCCCTCGGGATGGGGCAGCGCCTGGGCATCGCCGCCGCCCTCATCGGCGACCCCGCGCTGCTCATCCTCGACGAACCCGTGAACGGCCTGGACCCCGACGGCGTGCGGTGGTTCCGCGGCCTCGTGCGCTCCCTGGCCGACGAAGGACGCACGGTCCTGCTCTCCAGCCACCTGATGAGCGAGATGCAGCTGACCGCCGACCACCTGGTGGTGATCGGACGCGGGCGGCTCATCACCGACGCCCCGCTGGCACGCGTCCTGGAGAACAGCGCCTGGACCGCCGTGCGCGTGCGCGCCCCGCACCCCGAGGACCTGGTCGGCGCGCTGGAGGCGGAGGGGGCCCGGGTCGAGCGGCCCGCCGCCAACGAACTCGTGGTCACCGGCGTCCCGATCGAACGGGTCGGCGAGCTGGCGCACCGGGCCGGGGTGGCCCTGCACGAACTCACCGCCCGCGCCGCCACCCTGGAGCAGGCCTACCACGAGCTCACCGCGGACAGCGTCCAGCACCGGGCCCTCGACAGGAGTCGCACATGACCTCGACGGACACCCTCCCCGCGCCCTCGCCCGGGGCACGCGTTCGACCGTTGGCGGGAGCGGTCGCGGCCGAATGGGTCAGGTTCCGATCGGTGCGTTCCACCTGGTGGGGGCTGGCCGCCGCCCTGGTGCTCATGGTGCTCGTGTCGGCCATGGGGGCGATCAACACCGCCTCCGCCATGGAGCGGGGGAGCCTCCCCGCGGCGGATCTGCCCGCCTCGGAGATGGCGGTCTACGGCTCGGTCTGGGCGGTCCAGTTCGCGCTGGTCGGGGTCGCGCTGACCTTCGCCGCCTCCGAGTACGCCCACGGTTCGGTCCAGGCCTCCCTCCAGGCGGTGCCCGTGCGGTGGCGGTGGTTCACCGCCAAAGCGGTCGTCGTGGCGGCGGTGACCTTCTCGTCCTCCCTGGTGATCGCCGCCGTGGGCACGCTCACCGCGCACCTGGTGCTGTCCCACCCGCTGTTGGGCGGCCACGGCACCCTCGTCCTGTCGCGGGCCGCCGCGGACGCGCTGCGCTGCGCGGTCTTCCTCACCCTGCTCTCCCTGACCGGTCTGGGCACAGGCACGGCCCTGAGGTCGGCCGCGGCGTCCCTGACCACCGTGTCCCTGCTGGTGCTGGGGCTGCCCGTCATGACGCTCTTCTCAGCGAACGCCCTGGTCGCGGCGGTCTCGGTGCGGCTGCCGCTGACCGCCGCGATCGCCTTCCTCGGCAGTGACCACGTGATCGGACCGCTGGAGGGCGCCCTCACCCCGTCGGGCGGACTGGTGGTACTCATGGTCTGGGCCGCGACCGCGCTGGCCGCGGGAGTACTGGTGCTCCGGTACAGAGACGCCTGAGCGAGGACGGACGGGGTGATCGTGGTCGTGGACGGCGGGACGGCACCGGTGACGCGCCGCGCGGTGGAGCACGCGGTCGGCCGCGGACGCGAGTTCGTGGGGCTGGTGTGGGGCGTCGGGGTCAGCGCGCTCACCCTGGTGTGGGTGGCGGCCTCGGCCCTGGTCCTGCTGGGCGCGCTGGTCTCACCTCCGTTCCGGCCGCGCGCACGGGGCAGGATCGAGGACTGGGCGTCACGGCTGTGCGAACGGGACCTGTCCCGGCTCTCCCGCTGGATGGGCGCCACCATCACCCCCGAGGCGGGCGGCCCCAGCCGCGCGGTCCACCTGCTGCTGCGCCTGCCCGTGCACCTGTGCTCCCTCTACGTGCTGCTGTCGGTCGCCTCGCTGGTCCCGATCCTGGTCGGCGGGGTGCTGATCCAGGCGGCCACCGGCACCGCCACGCACGTGAGCGCGGACTGGCCCGGTGTGGGGGTAGGCGTGTCCAGCGTCCCACTGGGCCTGATGGCCGCCCTGGTGGTGCTGGTGGTGACCTGGTGGCTGGTCCGGCTGCTGGCCGGGGTCGACCGGTGGCTGGCCCGCAGCATACTCGGCCCCACCGAGGAGGACCTGATGCGTCGGCGCATCCAGGAACTCACGCGCACCCGGTCCGGGATCGTGCGGGCGGTGGACCAGGAACGGCGCCGGATCGAGCGCGACCTGCACGACGGCGTCCAGCAGCGGGTGGTCGCCCTGGCCATGCTGCTGGGCCGGGCCCAGCGCGGCCGCGACCCCGAGCGCGCCGCCGAACTCGTGCGCCAGGCCCACACCGAGTCACGGGTACTCCTGGACGAACTGCGCGAGGTCGCCTGGCGGATCTACCCGACCGCACTCGACACCCTGGGGCTGGAGGCGGCCCTGACCGAGGCCGCCGAACGCGGACCGCTCCCGGTGGTGGTCCGCGCCGACCTGCCCCGCCCCCTGCCTCAGGAACTCGCCACCGCCGTCTACTTCGTGGCCCGCGAGGCCATGACCAACGCCGCCAAGCACTCGGGGGCCGACAGCGTGGTCGTCGACCTCGTCGTGTACGACTCCCGCGTGTGGCTGACCGTCTCCGACGACGGCCGGGGCGGCGCCGACCCGGGAGGCGACGGCCTGACCGGGCTGGCCCGGCGGGTCCGGGCACTCGACGGCACCCTGGAGGTGCGCAGCCCGCGCGGCGGGCCCACCACGGTGCACGCGGTCCTGCCCCTCGCCCGATAATCGACTCTTCGACGCCCACGGAACGGAGCCCGCATGCGCCTGGTGATCGCCGACGACTCGGTCCTGCTCAGGGAGGGTCTGATCCGTCTGCTGGAGGAGGAGGGGCACGAGGTGTGCGCCGCGGTGGGGGACGGCCCGACCCTGCTGGAGGCGGTCGCCGAGCACCGGCCCGACCTCGCCGTGGTGGACGTGCGGATGCCGCCCACCCACACCGACGAGGGGCTGCGCGCGGCGTTGCGCATCCGCGCCGAGCGGCCCGGCGTGGCGGTCCTGGTGCTGTCGCAGTACGTGGAACAGCGTTACGCCGCCGAACTGCTCACCGGAGCCCCCGAACGCGTCGGATACCTGCTCAAGGACCGGGTGGCCCAGGTCGGCGAGTTCCTGGACGCCCTGGACCGGGTGGCGGCCGGAGGCGCCGCCTTCGACCCCGAAGTGGTGCGCCAGCTGCTGGCCCGGACCACGCGCACCGACCCGCTGGCCCGGCTGACCCCGAGGGAGCGCGACGTCCTGGAGAACATGGCGGAGGGGCTGAGCAACACCGCGATCGCCGCGCGGCTGTACGTGTCGCTGAGCGCGGTGGAGAAGCACATCAACGCGCTCTTCGACAAGCTGGAACTGGCGCACGCCCCCGAGTACAGCCGCAGGGTGCTGGCGGTCCTGCGCTTCCTCGGCTCCTGAGGACGCGGCACCGGTCCGGACCGGGCCTCGTCCCCCTCTTGTTGGCGCGGCGGGCCCGACCTAGGGTCGGTGTTCCCACCCTCACCCACGGTGAGGTACCACCCGACACGGAAGGTCTGCCCCCGTGCCCACCCCCCGCACCCGGCCGCGCCCGCTCCGGTCCCTGGCCGCCCTGGGAGCCCTGGCCCTGGCGGCCCCGGCGGCGCCCGCGCACGCCGGGACCGCACCCGTGTCCTCAGAGGTCCGCGTCGCCGACGCGCCCGCCCTGGAACGGGCCCTGGCCGAGGCCCGCCCCGGCCAGACCATCACGTTGGACAGCGGCGAGTACGCCGGTTCCTTCGTCGCCACCACTCCCGGGACCTCCGAGGCGCCCATCACCCTGACCGGCCCCTCCGACGCCGTCCTGGTCAACGACGAATCGGTCTACGGCAGCGGCTGCCCCGCACCCGACACCCACAGCAGCGGCTACGGGCTCTGGATCTACGGGGCCGACCACTGGAACGTGCGCGGACTCACCGTCGCCGACTCTAAGAAGGGGATCGTGGTCGACCGCTCCGACCACGTCCACCTGAGCGACCTCCAGGTGCGCGGCACCGACGACGAGGGCGTGCACTTTCGCAGCTCCAGCTCGGACGGCTCGGTGCGCGACTCCCGCATCACCGACACCGGCCGCGTCCAACCCGGGTTCGGCGAGGGCGTCTACCTGGGCTCCGCCACCAGCAACTGGGGCTGCTACGGCGTGGACGACGGCGTCGACCGCAGCGACCGGGTCGAGGTCACCGGCAACCACATCGGCCCCGACGTCCGGGGCGAGCACCTCGACGTCAAGGAGGGCACCCGCGACGGCCTGGTCTCCGGCAACACCTTCGACGGACGCGGCATCTCCGGCCAGAACTTCGCCGACAGCTGGGTGGACGTCAAGGGCAACGGCTACCTGTTCGAGCACGACACCGGCACCTTCGAGCGGCCCGGCGTGTTCGCGCACGGCTACACCAGCACCCAGCAGGTCGACGGCGCGGGCTGCGGCAACGTCTTCCGCGACAACCACTCCGACCTCGGAGGGGTGGGCGGCTTCGCGATCGCGCTGTGGAGCCAGTCCGACTGCGCGGACGAACCCAACGTGGTGCACGCCAGCAACACGGTCGCCAACGCCACCCGGGGCCTGACCAACATCGCCGTCACCCCCTGACGCGCGGAGGCGCCCCCGCCCCGAACGGGGTGGGGGCGCCTCGCGAACACGCGGCGACCGGACGGATCGGCGACCCGCCGGATCAGCCCTGCTCGGCCACCTGCTTCTCCGCGCCGACCAGGCGCACGCACACGGCCAGACCCTCGATGGCCTCCTCCAGCGCGTCCAGCTCCGGGAAGGAGGGCGCGATCCGGATGGTGCGGTCCCGCGGGTCGTCGCCGTAGGGGTGGGTGGCCCCGGCGGGGGTGAGCGCGATCCCGGCCTCGGCGGCCCGGCGCACCACCTCGCGGGCGCACCCGTCCAGGACGTCCAGGCGCACGAAGTAGCCGCCCTTGGGGGTGGACCAGGTCGCCAGACCGGTACCGCCCAGGTGCTTGGTGAGGACGCTCTCCACCATCTCGAACTTGGGCTCCAGCAGCTCGCGGTGGCGGCGCATGTGCGCGCGCACGCCCTCGGCGTCGCCCAGGAACATCGCGTGGCGCAGCTGGTTGACCTTGTCCGGGCCGATGGAGCGCTTCCCGGCCAGGCCCAGGTACCACCGCACGTTCGCGGGGGAGGACCCGAGGAACGCCACACCCGCACCGGCGAAGGTGACCTTGGAGGTGGAGCCGAAGACGAGGGCGCGGTCGGGGTTCCCGCTCTCGGCGCACGCGCCCAGCAGGTCGGCGATCTCCACCTCCTCGTCGGTCAGGTGGTGCACCGCGTAGGCGTTGTCCCAGAAGATCCGGAAGTCCGGGGCGGCGGTGGTCATGGCGGCCAGGCGGCGCACGACCTCGTCGGAGTAGGAAACACCGTCCGGGTTGCTGTACTTGGGCACGCACCAGATGCCCTTGACACCGGGGTCGGAGGCCACCAGGCGCTCGACCTCGTCCATGTCGGGGCCCTGGTCGGTCATCGGCACCGGGATCATCTCGATACCGAAGCGCTCACACAGCGCGAAGTGCCGGTCATAGCCGGGGACCGGGCACAGGAACGCGACCCGCTCGGCGTCCGCCCAACGGCCGGTCCCGCCCGGAACCGTGCCTAGGAAGGCGTTGGCCAGGCAGTCGTGCATGAGCTCCAGGCTGGCGTTGCCCGCGGCGATCAGCTGGTCGACCGGGACCTGGAGGAGGTCGGCGAAGATCTCCCGCAGCTCCAGGAGACCCTGCGGCGCACCCGCGTAGTTGCGGCAGTCGGTGCCGTCCGCGGCGGTGTAGGCGCCACGGGGCAGTTCGAGCAGGTCGGCCGACAGGTCCAACTGACGGGGGGACGGCTTGCCCCGGGTCAGGTTCAGGGAGAGTCCACGCTCGACCAGAGCTGCGTGGTCGCGCCGGGCCGACTCCAGGAGTTCGGCGGGCGGGGTGGGGCTGCTTGCGGTGGTCACGGGATGTTCCTTCCGATGGGACGCCCCCGGTGTGCCGCACGTCGTGGAACGGGGCGCACGGGGCTTCGCCCTGGAATTGTCCCAGATCGCGGCCGCGCCGTTCCGCCCAGGTCGACACCCCGGGCACCGGCGGACCCCGCGCGGCCCCGCGCGCCGTCCTTCCTAGACGGAGGTCACACCGAGGCGACCCAGGAGCTCGGGTTCGGTGATGATGTCGATGCGCTGGCCCTTGGCGGCGTAGGCCTCGGCCTGCCGGTGCTTGGAGGTCTTGCCACCGTGGTCGCTGTCGGCCACCACCAGCACGTCGGTCTTCTTGGTCACGTTCTTGGCGGGTCGGCCCCCGGCCTCGGCGATGCGCTTCCACACCTCGGGTTTGTCCATGGCGCGCAGGTCGCCGGAGACGCACACCGTACGTCCGTAGAGCGGACCGGCCGGGTCGGCGTCGGCGGAGGGTTCGGGGAGCGGGGCCTGGGCGGCGCGCTGCCAGCGGCCGAACCGGTCCTCACGGCCGAACCGCTCCTCGCTCACGGGAGCGGGCACGGCGGGTGCGAGCGGCGTCGCCGCGACCGCCTCCAGACGGCCCAGGCGCAGGCCGCTGACCCGGCTGAGTTCGGGCAGGGTGTCGGTGCCGTGGCGGCGCATCGCCGCGATCATGATGTGCGCGGCGGCCTCGGCGTCGGCGTCGGCCCGGTGGTGCCGGGTGACGGTGTGGCCCACGTGCGCGGACACCGTCGGCAACCGGTGGTCGGGCAGGTCCCAGGTGCGCCGCGACAACGCCAGCGTGCAGGCGTAGTCGAAGGCGGGCAACGCCAGACCGGTGTGTGCGCAGGCCTGGCGCAACGCCCCCATGTCGAAGGGCGCGTTGTGTGCCACCAGCGCCCCGCCCCGCGCGAACTCGACCAGCTGGTCGCGTACCCGGTCCCAGGTGGGGGCGTGCGCGACGTCGGCGGCGGTGATGCCGTGCACGGCGGTGTTGTGGCGGGAGAAGAACGCCACCGGGTCCGGCGGGCGGATCAGGGTGGTGAACCGGTCGACCACCCGCCCCCCGCTCACCCGGACCAGACCCACGGCGCACACGCTGCCGCGGTCCTGGTTGGCGGTCTCGAAGTCGATCGCGGTCCAGGTGTGGGACACCCCGCGCCACCTCCCTAGGGTGTGTTTTTGGGTGCTTTCGCCTTCTGGCGGCGAAGCCGCCAGCTCCGCGAGCGGCCGTCCAGGCCATCTCTCGCAAGACGATGAGCGAGAGGCAGCCCGGGGTTGGCTGGCCGAGCTTCATCGGCGCAGTGAGAGGCAGCCTGGTGGTCGCGAGCGCGGAATGATCCACAAAACAGGCCCTAGTCCGTGCTGCGCGACGGATCGAGCGTACCGGGGCCGCCGGACCGCTGGAGTCAGAACGGGTCGAAGGAGTCGATCGCCTGGTCCCGTAGCTGCGCGTCCCCGGCCCAGACGTCCTCTCCGGAGGACCAGGCCAGGGTGTAGTACTCGCCACCGGAGACGTTGATGTTGCGGGCCAGCAGGTGCCAGGCGCCCTCTCCTCGGTCCCAGGTGAACTCCCAGTCGGCGGCCGAGGCGAAGGGGGTGCGGTCGGTCACGTCCTCCACCCTGACGCGCTGGTATCCGGGCAGCCGCGCCTCCTCCAGGGAGGTGGTCTCCTGCTCCAGTACGTGCTCGTACTCGTCGTCAACCGAGTGGGGGGTGCGGTCGACCTGGAGGTAGGCGCTGGTGGTGGTGGAGCTGTAGAAGACGCTGGCGCCGTCCACGCGGCGCACCCAGCCGTCGGGGACCAGCAGTGCGAAGCCCTCGGCGTCCCGGGTCCACGTCATGCCCTCGGCGGTGGGCCCCTCCTGCGGCTCCGCTTGGTCCGGGTCCTTCTGCGCGGCGGGGGGACCGGCCTCCCCGGTCGGCGCCCAGGGTGCCCCGTCCGCTCCTCCCCAGCGGTCGACGGCCACCAGTGAGGCGGCCACCAGCAGCGCGGCCAGCCCGAGGACGAGCACCACCACGGGCCACGACAGGCGCCGGTGCCGCCGGGACCCGGTGGCGACCTCGCCGCTCCCGGCCGGCGGCACGGGGGAGGAGGCGGCCTCGGGCAGGGGGTGCGCGGGCCCGACCACGCGGGTCCGGTTCTGCGGACGGCCGGTCGAGTCCAGGTCGCCCGACTCCGGGCCCGCCCCCGGCGCGGCCGGGGGGAGGTGGGCCAGGGTCACCGCGCTGGTCCCGCTCTCGCCCCGGGCGGCGGCGCTGAGCAGGGCCCGACAGCCGGGGGCGTCCAGGCGGTGGGCGGGGTCCTTGACCAGCAGGCCCCGGATCGCCTCGCCCAGCGGTCCGGGCAGTGACTCGGGCGGCTCCGAGCACAGCACCGCGTTCAGGGTCGCGTGCACGCCCTCGCGCAGGAACGGGGAGACCCCCGTCGTCGCGTGGTAGAGGGTGGCGCCCAGGGACCACAGGTCGCTGGCGGGGGTGGCGGGCAGGGAGTCCAGGCGTTCGGGCGCCACGTAGGCGGCCGACCCCATGACCGCCGAGTTCTGGGTGACGGCGGCGGTGTCCACGATGGTGGCGATCCCGAAGTCGGTGAGCACCACCCGCCCGGCCGCGGTGATCATGACGTTCTCGGGTTTGACGTCGCGGTGGGTGATGCCCTGCCCGTGGGCGGTCTCCAGCGCGTCGAGCAGGCCCAGCCCCCACGCGGCGGCACGCTGGGTGGGGACGGGGCCCCGCTCGCGCATCAGGCGCAGCAGGGAGTCTCCGTCCAGGAGCTCCATGACGATCCACGGGCGCCCGTCGTCCTCGACGATGTCGTAGACGGTCACGATGTTGGGGTGCTGGCCCATCGCGGTGGCCTGGGCCTCGCGTCGGGCGCGGGCGGCCACCAGGGCCCGCTCCTCCTCGTCCATGCCCGGCCCCAGCAGGATCTCCTTGACCGCCACCGCCCGGTTGAGTCCGGTGTCGTGGGCCCGCCAGACCCGGCCCATGCCTCCCCGTCCGACCTCGGAGTGCAGCTCGTAGCGCTCGCGCAGCGTGCGGTGGGGAAGGACCACCAGGTACTCCTGTGGGACGGGGGCCGTACGGTCGGGCGACGTGGCCGCAGCGGGGGCGGGGGCGGATCGGGAGATCCCACGTCAGGGCGCCCATTGTAGGAAGGTTCGGATCTTGGGGGCGCACTCCGGCCGCCGGGTCAGTCCCCGCCTTCGGTAAGGAAGTCCCTGACCAGGCGGTTCACCCGTGCGGGGGACTGGCGGTTGACCCAGTGCCCCTGCCCGGCCAGGAGTTCGAGACGGGCCCCGGCAACGGCCTGGGCCGCGGCGACGGTGATGGCGGGTTTGACACCCCGGTCCCTGTCACCCTGGATGAACAGCGCCGGGCAGCCGATCTCGCCCAGGCGCGGGCGCAGGTCGACGTTCATCCGCCAGGGTCCGATGGAGGCGTTCTGCCAGTCCGAGGAGCCCGCGCCGTTGGCGTCCATTTCGGCCATGACCTCGTCGACGACCTGTTCCTGGTCGGGGGCGGGCCCCGCGAACAGCCCCGTGCGGACGAAGGACTCCACCCTCTTCCTGTCACCGACCATCATCCCGGGCAGAGTGGTGTTGAGCAGGCGGCTGCGGGAGACGAGCCACAGGAGCTGGTGGTAGACGGGCGGGAAGGACAGGACGCCCCCCGGGGCGATGGCCACCAGGCGTTCCACGCGGTCGGGGTGGTCGATGGCGGTGGCCAGCGTCATCGCCCCGCCCTGCGACATCCCGACGACGGCGGCCCGTTCGATGCCGACGTGGTCCAGGGCGGCGAGCACGCAGTCCTGAAGCACGGCGTGACCGGCGAGACCCTCCCAGGGTGCGCTCTGGCCCTGTTTGGGCCAGTCCGGGGCGATCACGCGGTGGTCCCGGGCCAGGTCGGGGATGAGGTGGCGCCAGCTCATGGTGGCGCTGTCCACCCCCCCACCGCTCAGCAGCAGTACCGGCGGGGCGTTCTCGGGACCCTCGACGATGACACTCAGCCGCCCTCCGGGCAGGTCCACGTGCTCGCGGTGGAAGTCGGGTGCGCTCATGCTCGATCCTCGTTTCGGTCCCGCCAGCGCTGGAGCATGGCGGGGAGTTCGTGCTCCAGGAACCCGTAGAGCTCGTGGACGTTGGCCAGGCGTTCGCGGCGCTCGGGCGAGGCGTCCTCCAGGGCCCGCAGGCCGCGTTCGGTGACCTGTCGGAAGCTGGTGGCCAGGGCGTAGCGGCGCTCCAGCATGCGGCTCCAGCCGTCGGCGGCGATGCGGAAGTACTCCTGGCGTTCGCCGCGTCGGCGCACCCCCTCGACGAGGCCGCTGGGGGTGAGCATGCGGGTGGCGGTGCTGATGGAGCTGCGGCTGACCTGGAGCACCTCGGCCAGGCGCGCGGCGCTCTGTTCGGGGGGGTCGCTGATCAGCAGCCAGCCGATGACCCGGCCGGAGATCAGGGGGAGCCCCTCGCGTTCGAAGAACACGGCGACGTCGTCGACGAAGGCGAGTTGGTCCTCGGTGGGTTCGCTCATGCCACTAGATTACCGTCATTGCAGTCATGACTGCAATGACGGTAACAACTGCAACGAACGGGAGGGGCGGATTGCGGACCGACCCGAACGAGCGACCGGACCCGGCTCCCCCGTGCGCAGTTTGCCCCGCTTGTGGTAAAAGTTAGGCGTGCCGAACATGAGAGATGGGTTCTCTTCAAACCCCTGGTCGACAGTGATACCCGGGGCCGCACTGGCCCTCGCCCTCAGCGCCTGCACCACCACCTCCGGAAGCGAACGCGACGACGACCGCCCCCTGGTCCTCACCACCTTCACCGTCATCGCCGACATGGCCGAGAACGTCGCCGCCGACCGCGTCGAGGTCGCCTCCCTCACCCGGCCCGGCGCGGAGATCCACGGCTACGAACCCACACCCGACGACCTCGTCCGCGGTCAGGACGCCGACCTCATCCTCGAGAACGGCCTGGGCCTGGAGGCCTGGTTCCAGCAGTTCACCGAGCGTGTGGACGCCCCCACGGCCGTCCTCAGCGAGGGCATCGACACCATCCCCGTCTCCTCCGGCGGCTATGAGGGCGCACCCAACCCGCACGCCTGGATGTCCCCCGACAACGCCCTGGTCTACGTCGACAACATCCGCGACGCCCTCACCGCCCTGGACCCCGAGGGGGAACGGGAGTTCACCGAGGCCGCCGAGGCCTACAAGGAGGAGATCTCCGAGGTCGGCGCCTACCTGGAGAGCGAACTCGCCGACGTGCCCGAGGCCTCCCGCGCCCTGGTCACCTGCGAGGGCGCCTTCTCCTACCTGGCCCGCGACGCCGGGCTCACCGAGCGCTACCTGTGGCCCGTCAACGCCGAACGCGAGGGCACCCCGCAACAGATCGCCGCCGTCTCCGCGTTCGTGCGCGACAACGACGTGCCCACCGTGTTCTGTGAGAGCACCGTCAACGACAGCGCCCAGCGCTCCGTGATCCGCGAGACCGGGGCCGCCATGGGGGAGACCCTCTACGTCGACTCGCTCTCCGAGCCCGGCGGCCCCGTACCCACCTACCTCGACCTGCTCCGCCACGACGCGGAGGCCATCGTCACCGGTCTGGCCGACGCATGAGGAAGGAGACCGACATGAGGCAGGGATCGCGGTGACCGCCGCCATCGAGGTCGCCGGGGCCACCGTCCGCTACGGCGACGTCCTCGCCCTGGACGACGTGCACCTGTCCGTGGAACCCGGCCGGGTGTGCGGGCTGCTCGGCATGAACGGCTCCGGGAAGTCCACCCTGTTCAAGACCGTCCTCGGACTGGTCCCCGTCGACCGGGGCCGAGTCCGCCTCCTGGGCATGGGCCACACCGCCGCCCGGCGCAAGGGCCTGGTCGGGTACGTTCCCCAGTCCGAACAGGTGGACTGGGCGTTCCCGGTACGCGTGCGCGACGTGGTCATGATGGGCCGCTACGGGCACATGGGCCGCAGACGCCGTCCCCGCCCCGCCGACCGCCAGGCCGTGGAGCACGCCCTGGCCCGCACCGACCTCACCCAGCTGGCCGACCGCCAGATCGGCGCGCTCTCCGGCGGCCAGCGCAAGCGCGCCTTCGTCGCCCGCGCCATCGCCCAGGACGCCGACGTACTGCTGCTGGACGAACCCTTCGCGGGCGTGGACAAGCGCTCCGAGGCCACCATCACCGACCTCCTCCTGCAACTGCGCCAGGCCGGGCAC
This sequence comes from Nocardiopsis sp. NPDC007018, assembly GCF_040635075.1. NCBI lineage: Bacteria > Bacillati > Actinomycetota > Actinomycetes > Streptosporangiales > Nocardiopsidaceae > Nocardiopsis > Nocardiopsis sp. NPDC007018. The sequence goes on along the minus strand of NZ_JBEYHA010000014.1, from coordinate 26,526 downwards.
ACCCTGCTGGTGTCCACGCACGACCTGGCCCAGGTGCCGGTGCTGTGCGACGAGGCCGTCCTGCTGCAACGGCGCGTGATCGCGCACGGACCGCCCGAGAAGGTCCTCGAACCGGACGTGCTCCTGGAGGCGTTCGGCATCCACCCCAGTGAGGAGCGACGCCCGTGGACGCCCTGACCGCGCTCGTGGAGTGGTTCACGGTGCCGATGCAGTTCGAGTTCGTACAGAGGGCCCTGCTGGTCAGCGCGGTCGCGGGCGTGGTCTGCGCGGTGCTCTCCTGCTGGATGACCCTGGTGGGGTGGTCGCTGATGGGCGACGCGGTCTCACACGCGGTACTGCCCGGTGTGGTGCTCTCCTACATGTTCGGGCTGCCCTTCGCGCTCGGCGCCCTGGTGTTCGGGGGCGGCTCGGTGGCGCTGATCGGGGTGGTCAACCGCACCTCCCGGGTCAAGGAGGACGCGGTGATCGGGGTGGTCTTCACCGCCATGTTCGCCCTGGGCCTGGTGATGGTCTCGCGGGTGCCCAGCCAGACCGACCTCAGCCACATCCTGTTCGGCAACGTGCTGGGGGTCTCCGACTCCGACATCCTCCAGGTGCTGGTCCTGGCCGCCGTGGTGCTGGCGGTGGTCTGGTACAAGCACCGTGACCTGACCATGTACGCCTTCGACCCGGTCCACGCCCACGCGATCGGCGTCAACCCCCGACTCCTGGAGACCCTGCTGCTCGGGTTGCTCTCGGTGACGGTGGTGGTGGCATTGCAGGCGGTGGGGATCATCCTGGTCGTGGCCATGGTGATCATCCCCGGCGCCACCGCGTACCTGCTGACCGACCGGTTCGAGCGGATGCTCCTGATCTCGGCGGGGATCGCCCTGGTCGCGGCCGTGGTCGGGGTGTTCACCAGCTTCCACCTGAACGTGTCCACCGGTGGCTGCATCGTGCTGGCCCAGGCGGCCGCGTTCACGCTGGCCTACCTCTTCTCGCCGCGGCAGGGACTGCTGTGGCGGGGGCGCGCCGTCCGCGCGCTCAGGACCCGGGGGAGGGGGACCCGTGTCCTCGACTGAGGGCTTGAACATTTCGTTCAAAACAATGTGTTGACAACGATGGCCTGTAAACACATAGTTGAGGCATGGAGAACACGGCGCAGGACCCCTTCGCCCGACCCGACCCCGAACAGGCCCGGCGCGGGAGGGCCCACGAGGCCCTCTTCCGCATCACCGAACGGCACGCCACCGGCCAGGACCGCGACCGCTGGACGAACATGCGCATGCCGATGTCCCCGCACGCCGCGATCCAGCGCGTCAACGACCTCGCCGCGGGCAGCGCCCTGCCCGACGAGGGCGCTCCCTCCGTGGACCAGGACGACCTGACCGCCGCGCTGACCCTGGTGCCGTGGGCCCGCGCCGAGTTCGACCAGCTGGAGTCGGGTCTGCTCACCATGGGCAAGGGGCGCGGTATGACCTGGCAGGAACTGGCCTTCGGCCTGGGCCTGGGCACCGCCCAGGCCGCCCGCCAGCGACACGAACGCCTCACCCGCCGCACCGAGGAGGAGTAACGGCCCCCGGTGGCGCGGGACATCCCGATCCGACAGGCGGGTCCGCCCAGGCGAGTGACGGCGGTGAGACGCCGCCGACCGGCTCACGGTTGCGTGCCCCGGCCCCCTCACCCGTCCCGCGACGGGGCCCCGCCCACCGTGGGGGAGGGGATCACAGGAGCATGGCGAGCTGGCGCGCCTGGGCGACCAGGGTGCCCTGGCTGTCCCAGATCTCCATGTCCTCCTCGTGCAGGCCGTGGGAGACGTGCTTGGTGAAGACCCGGCAGGCCAGCCAGCCGGGGGCGGGCCGGGCCCGCACGTGGGTGGTGAGCTCCACGGTGATCGTGCCGAATTCACCGATCTCCAGCACGGCCGGGACGGCGAAGTCGACCATCGCGGGCAGTGAGCCGGCGTCGGCGTCGCGGCCGTCGGCGAAGCGCATCCAGAAGTCGGTTCGGGGGCGTCCGTCCTTCTTGCCGTCCAGCCATCCGGGACGCTCGGGGTAGCGGTAGTCGACGCGCTGGGCGATGGTGACGCCCTCAGTCGCGCCCGCGAACTCCGGCGGTGCGTAACAGTCCTCGGGGGCGGGTAGCTCCGGCGGCCCCTCCAGGTGCAGTTCGCGCCCCTCGGCGGCCAGGTCACCGTAGGTGGCGGTGGCGCGCAGGATCTCCTTGCCGCCCTGTTCCAGGACGACCGCGCCGGTGGCGGTGCGGCGCCCCTCACGGACGGTCTCGGTGCGCAGCAGGGCCTGGCCGGGTGCGGCCGGGCGCAGGTAGAAGGCGGAGACGACGAGGGGGTCGGTCTGGCTGAGGGTCTGTCCCAGGGCGTTGAGGGCCGCTCCCAGGACGTAACCGCCGTTGGGGTGCGAGGTGAAGGTGGTCCAGCCGTCGGTGAGGGTGGCGGTGAACTCGCCGTCGGCGCGCTTGTCGACCCGGGTGTCGCGGTCGAACTCGTAACCCTCGGCGGGGTGGTCAAGGCTCATACGACAATGTTACCGACCAGTAGAAGCCGTGGCCACACTGAACCGAACTCCATTCGGATCGGTGTCCGGGCAGCCCCGCCCCCCGCGGCCCCACGCCACCGGCAACGGTACCCGCACCGAGTGGGACGGCGTCCGTTGGTGTCCGAGGCGCCGCGCACGAGAACGCCCGCCGACGAGGTTACGGACCGGCCTCGACAATCGGACACCGCCACCCCGGCTTCCGGCTCCCACGGCACCGCACGGGGTGGAACCGCAGGGGCCCGACCCTGGCACAATGGGGCGCCCCCTCCCGCCCCCTCACCCCTCCTGGCTACCACCTTGCACGAGTTCCGTCATGCCTACGACACCCACCTGCGCGGCCACCTCCCCTCACCTCCCCAGGCCGGGGCGGTGCACCTACGGGACCGGTTCCTGGACGGCGGACGCCTCACCCGCACCCACTACGGCACCCACGGCGTCGTCGACCACGGGCCCCTGCCGCCCGGAACCGACCTGCCCGCCCTCGTCGCCCGCCAGCGCGCACGGTTCGCGGCGCACCGCGAACCCGCCCACTGGCCGGTGCACGACCACGACCCGACCGGCCTGGCCCCCGCGCTGGAGGCCGCCGGGTTCCACCCCGGGGCCGAACGCTCCGTCCTGGTCGCCGAACTCGCCGACCTGCCCAGCCCGCCACCCCCGGGGGACGAGGTACTGCGCGAGAACGACCGGGTCTCCGCCCAGGCCGTGCGCCGACTGGCCGCCAACACCGGCCCGCACCGGCGCCCCCTGACCGAACACGAGGCGGACGGCACCGCCTTCGAGAACCGCACCCTCACCCTCGTACGCGGGACCCGGGTGACCGCCGCCAGTTGGGCCACCCTGCGCACCGGGACCCCCTTCGTCGTCCTGGAGGGCATGACCTCACCGCGCCCGGAGTTCCTGGGGGAGTGGGCCCGGCACGCCACCTCGGGCCGCGTCCTGCCCCTGTGGTGGGTGTGGACCCAGGCCGAGGCCCGCCTCATGGCCGCCGAAATCGACCCCGCCGCCCAACCCGACCTGCACGCACTGCTGCTCGACTCGGGCCTGCGGCGGATCGCGACCGTGCGCACCCACACCTGGACCCCACCCGGAACACCCTCGCGAACCCGACCCGTCACCGAGCTCCACGACGACCCCGAACACGACGACGTGTGGGACCGGTTCACCGAACGCTTCTTCTTCACCCCCAGCACCACCGTCTTCCCCGGCATCGTCGAACCCACCCCCTCGACGACCTGGCCCGTCCGCGCCGTCACGGGCGACTCCGCACGCATCAACGAACTCAACCGGGTGATACGGCGCGCGCTCACCGCGGGGGTCCCGCCGGGCGAACACCTGTACTCCCTGGACTGGCAGCACATCGGACGCCGGTACGACCCCCGCCGGGTCGGCGGCGACGAACGGCCCCGCCACCCCGCCTGCGCCTTCCCCGACGGCGACTACTCGCTCAACCTCTCCCACGACCTGCGCCTGGGCACCTTCGGTCACCCCTGGGAACACGGCCAGGGCACGCTGTGCGTGTTCGGCCGCGAGCTGCTCGACGTGGTGGCGGCGGACCTGGACCGGCTGCTGGGAGCCCCCCTGCGCCGGGACGGACGCCCCGCGCGCTGACCCCGCAGGAGTACTCCCGTACGGGCGCGTCCGGCGGGCGGCACAGGACCGAAACCGCCGGCCCCGACCGGGCCCCGGGGCCCCTCGGCGGGCCTCCCGCCAGGGACTCAGGACCCCGGGACCCCGGCCGGGCCCTCACCCGACGGGAGCGCCGCCCGGGCCCGGGCCAGGTCCCCCGCGGCCAGCTCCCCGCGATGGGGGTCCGCGCTCTCCCCGAGGAGCCCCACCGCGCGCTCCAACTGGGGGACCGCCCCGGCGGGTTCCCCCGCCCCCACCCAGGCCAACCCGAGTTCGTGGCGCACCCACCCCTCGCTGTGCGGGTCACGCTCCTCGGCGAAGAACTCCGCCGCCTCCTCCAACAGGGCCAGTGCCTCCTCCGTGCGTCCCACATCCCGAAGGCACGTGCCCACCCCGGCCTGCGCGCTGACCGCCTCCCGGGTGTCGCCCAACTCCCGGAAGACGCCCCGCGCCCGCGCGTACGCCTCCAGAGCCCCGTCGAAGCGGCGCTCCTCCCGGGCCACCGCCCCCAGGTTGACCCACACCCGGGCCTGACAGTGGGCGTCACCCAGACGGTGGAAGTCCCGCAGGGCGTGCTCATGGGCCTCGATCGCCTCGGCGTACCGGCCCTCCTCGCGCAGAGCCACCCCCAGGTTGTTCCACGCGATGGCCGCCCGGTGCGCGTCGTCCACCCGGGTGAGCATCGCCAGGGCACGACGCAGGACCACCATGGCCTCGGCGAAACGGCGCTCCTCGATCAACGCCGCACCCAGCCCGCCGCACGACACCGCCTCCCCGTGCACGTCGCCCCGCTCGGCGAACAGGACCCGAGCCCGTTCATGGGCGTCGACGGCCTCACCGAAGCGCCGCTGCTCACGCACCACGGCCCCCAGGTTGTTCCACGCGATCCCCTCACGGACCGCGTCCCCGGTACCACTGGCGGCGTCGATCGCGATCGTGTGCACGGACACCAGATCAGTGAAGTCCCGGCGCCGCTTGAGATAGGTGTTGAGGTACACCGGCAGCTCGGCCGCCGTTCGCGTCTCGCCCAGGCGGTGGGCCTCGTGCACGGTGTCGATCAGCACCGCCCGTTCGGCGTCCAGCCACTCCGTCGCCGACACGCGATCGGCGAAGGTCGCCGGGGCCGCCCTCCCCGGCAACGCCACCAGGTGCAGGCGGGCGTGGTCGGCACGGGCCGTGTAGTGGTCGAAGAGCCGTGTCCGAGCCCGGGCGTATCGGGCCGGAGCCCCCTCCCCGGCGCTCAGCGAGGCCGCGTAGTCGGCGACCAGGTCGTGCATCCGCCACCGCCCCGCCTCACCGGTGACCAGGTGCGCGGCCGCCAGGGAGCGCAGACGCCCCACCACCTCGGAGACGGTGGTCCCGGCCAGGACCGCCACCGCCTCCGTCGACACGTCCGGCCCCGGGGCCAGCCCGAGAAGGGCCAGCAGTTCGGCGACCTCCGGGGCCAGCCGGGCACGCGACTGCTCGAAGACCGTGTGCGGGCTGCGGGAGCCGTCCCTGAGCCGGGACGGCCGCTCTCTCCTCTCCTCCAGCGTCCGTGCCAGTTCCACCACGGTCATGTCCGGGGCCGCCCCCAGCAGCGCGGCGCACACGCGCAACGCCAGCGGAAGCCCCGCGCAGGCCCGGGCCACCCGGGCCAACGCCTGATCCGCCACCCGCGGATCGTCCGGATCACCGACCCGCAGGGCCTCCGCCAGCAGCCGCACCGCGCGGTCCTGCGGAAGGTGGTCGACGGACACGCGCCGCCAGCCATGGGAGGCGAACCGGTCACGCGAGGTGGTCAGCAGACGGTGGCGGGCCCGCCCCGGCACGAGCGGAACCACCTGCGCGGCCTCCGAGGCGTTGTCGGCCACCACCAGGATCGGCCCGCCCAGCTCCAGGGACCGCTCCTCCAGCGCCGACCGGTACAGCCCCCGCCTGGCCTCGGGGTCATCGGGCCAGCGCCGCGCGGGCACGTCCAACCCGTGCAGGAAGGACTCCACCGCCCGGTCCCCGTCCACCGGGGTGGTGTACCCGTGCAGGTCCACGAAGAGCGCCCCCGCGAACCAGCCGCGCCGAAGCGCCTCGTGCCCGGCGGCCAGGGCCAGCTGGGTCTTGCCGATCCCGCCCATACCCTGGGAGACCACCACTCCCGGAACGCCGCGCGCCTCAGGATCGAGCACCGCCAGGACCCGCTCCAGCTCCACCTCCCGGCCGGTGAAACCGGCCTCCACCGAGGGCAGGGTCAGCAGCGTCTGCGCGGCGCCCCGGGCGGGTCCGCCGCCGACGTCGACGCGGACGTCGCCGTTGACCGTGCCCACCTGGGTGAGCGTCCCCCACACGTGCCCGGCGGTGTTGGCGGCCCGTCCCGCCTCCCGTTCACCCGAATCCACCGCTCACCCTCCCCGGGCCCAGGACACGCACCCGGCTCGTCCACCGCCCGCGCCCACCACACCCCCCGCTCACACGACGCACCCGGTCGCCGCGCCCACCGCTCCGGCCCACACCGGGGCGACGGCCGACCGGGACTGCCGAACCCGCAGCGTCCACTCCGGCCCACCCGCACCGCCCCTAGCCTTCGCAGCGGCCGCCCCCGTGGGGGTACCGGGTACCGGTCACGTCAGGCTCGGACCGGGCACCGCGCGGGTCCACGCGGTCACCGTCCACACCCGTCACGTTCCGGTGGACACCACCCCGGATCGTGCCCGCCTGGATGAGCGTGCCGTGCACGTCACCGGCGATGTTGGTGACGTTGCCCGACCCCGAGGGCGCCACCTCGTCCAAGAGCGCGCGCAGCTCGGCGGCAGCCTCCGGGTCCTCACGCAGCAGCCGACGCAGCTGGGTCCGCCAGGTCTGCTCCACCTCCTCCACCGGAACGGCGTCCGCGCCGCTCTCGAGCAGGTCGCGGCGGGTCTGCTCCAGCTCCTCCAAAGCCCTGTCCCGCTTGGCCCCATCCCCCCCGAACACCCGGGTGACCCACCCCCGGACCACGGTCCAGCCGCCCTTGACCATCTCCTGCGTCAGGACCTTGGCACCTTCCTCGAACAGCTCCACCGCTCGCCACTCCCTAGCCTCGCGCCGACTGGTCCACGGGGCCGCCCGGCAACCGCGAAAGCCCCGTGGACCAGACACCCTAGCCAGCCCCCGGGGCCGCGCACAGCGGGCCCGAAGGCCTCCCGAACGCCCCGAACCGCCCCCGCTGCCACCCGCGCCCGCACCCACCTGGGGGAACACCCCGCCCCCTGCTAGCGTTGGACCCCGCGAAGCCGAGAGCCGACCCGCGCGAACAGAAGCGAACCGATGACCGTCGCGACCGGCGACGCCACGAGCGCCCCCCAGCACCCGCGTCCCACGGGTCCCGGCCTGACCACACGGCGGGACCCCCGAACACGAAGGTCCACACCCTTGTCCCACCCCGCACACCACTGGTCCACCCGGCCCGAGACCAGCGCCGACACCGCCCGCATCCACGCGATCGTCAGCGCCGCCTTCCCCACTCCCGCCGAGGCCGACCTCGTCGACGCCCTGCGCGCCGACACCGACGCCTGGATCGAGGGGCTGTCCATCGTCACCGAGGACACCGACGGCACCCCGGTCGGGCACGCCCTGTTCACGCGCTGCCACGTCGACGGCGCACCCGCCCTGGCCCTGGCCCCGTGCGCGGTGCTGCCCTCCCACCAGCGCACCGGAGCCGGTTCGGCCGCCATCCGCGCCGGACTCCGGGCCGCCCGCGACCTGGGGGAGAACCTGGTCCTGGTCCTGGGCCACGCCGACTACTACCCCCGGTTCGGGTTCACCCCGGCCTCCGGCCACGGCGTGCGCGCCCCCTTCGAGGTCCCCGACGAGGCCATGATGGCCCTGTCCCTGGACCCCTCGCGCGCCACCCCGCGCGGCACCATCCGCTACCCGGACGCCTTCGGGGTCTGACCCGACGACGCTGCCCCCGCCACGGAACAGCGGTTCCGTGGCGGGGGCAGCGGTGCGTTCAGCCCGCCAGGGACAACCCGCCGGTCAGTTTGTTCACGTCCTTCTTGGGCCCGAACACCGCCAAGCCGACGTACTCCACGTCGCCCGGACCAGTCCGCTCCAGCCGGTCCAGGTAGTCGGCGTAGGTGCGCGAGCGGCGGGCCACCTCGTTGAACTCCACCACCGTGAGGTCCCGTTCGTCCGCCAGCTCCTTGATACGGCGCAACTCGGCACCCGAAGCGGCCAGCGTCGGCACCGGGTGCGGGTTGATCCCGGCGTGCAGGCCCCCGCCCGCGTCCTTGCCGTCGGCCCCCAGCGAGTTCTCCAACCGCGCACCCAACGCCAACCCGAGCACCGCTCCCGCGTTGGCCGCCACCGCGAGCCCCAGGTCCGAACGCAGGACGACAACCAGCTTGGTGGACATGCTCATGCGACGATTCCCCGTTCATCCGTCTTGTGGATAACGCAGAAACTAGCCACAGACACATCACCCTGGACAGATCGCCGAACACTATTCGACCATCGGCCTACGATGGCCGATATGGACGAACTAGATTCGGCGATCGTGCGTGAACTCCAACGCGACGCACGGCAGACCAACCGGGCCCTGGCGCACACGCTCGGCGTGGCGCCCTCCACCTGCCTGGAACGCGTGCGCCTGCTCCACCAGCGCGGGGTGATCCGCGGGTACCACGCCGACATCGACCCCGCGGCACTCAACCGGCGGGTGGAGGCGTTCGTGTCCGTCGGGCTGCGCCCGCCCAGCCGCCGCGCCATCGAGGGCTTCAAGTCGGCGATGTTCGCACTACCCGAGGTCCTCGCCGTCTACGTGGTCTCCGGAGAACAGGACTTCCTCGTGCACGTGTCCGTCCCCGACCTGGACTCCCTGCACAGCTTCCTCATCGACCGGCTCACCGAACGCCGTGAGGTCGCCTCCTTCCGCAGCCAGGTCATCTACGACAGCGCCCGCAAACACGTGAGCGACCCGCTCGGCTGAGACCACCCCGCCCTCAGTGCCGTTCCAGCCCCTCCTCGACCAGCAACCGCTCGCTCACCAGCTGGTAGCGCAGGGACCGGTTCACCGCGAGCATCCCCCGGTTCTCCCTGTCGACGGTCACCGTCACCGCCTCCACGTGCGGGAACAGGTCGTGCACCCGCAGCGCCTGGGTGGCCTTGACCCGGCTGGCCAACCCCTTGCGCCGGTGGGCGGGCAACACCGCCGTGTCGTGCTGGTCGGCCACCGACCCCCGGGAGACCGTGCTCACCGTGGCCGCCACCACCAGATCCGAGGTGCGGTCCAGGGCCGCACCCACCACCAGCCGCGAACCGTCCTCGGTGACCCGGCGCTCCCACTCACGTACCCGCGCCACGTCCCAGGCCAACGCCCCCTGGCGCGCCTGCGTGCCCGGAGCGTCCCCCACATGAGCCATGACCCGGCCGAAGGACGCCGCCAACGGCTCGGGCACCGCACCCTCCCAGTGGGTGAGCCGGTACCCGCGAGCCGGGGTGGCCGCCACACTCCAACACCGCCGCAGCGTCTCCTCGTCCAGGTACTGCTTGTGCAGCTCCAACCGCACCAGGGAGCGCAGGTAGGGACTGGACCGCACGAAGCGCTCACCCGGCTCCCCGACCAGCACGGTGCACTGGAGCCGGTCCATCCCCTGGGCACGGGCCTCCGCCACCACGGCCTCACGCAACCGCCGACCGCTGCCCCGGCGCCGCGCCGTGTCGGCCACGAACAACCGCAGGAACCCGATCCGCTCGTCATGGTGCCGGGGCCGCAACTCGGCCACACCATGAATGGCGTGCCCCCGGGACGCCCGCGCCGCCCAACGCCACGCCCGCCCCGCCCTGCCCGCACGCAGACGGGCGGCCAGCTCCTCGGCCGGGGCAGGAGCGCCACCGGACAGCTCGCTCTGCCCGTCGGTGAACACCGACGTCCACGACGCGAGGTCATCGGCGCCGGTCACGGCGGGGTCGAAGGTCTCGATGTGCGGGTCCACCCCGCCACGGTGTCACACACCGGGCCCCACCCCGAGCACACCACGCCCCCGACCCGCGAACCACCGGCACGGCTCACACCGGAAGCAGCGCCACCACCGCACACACCAGCGCCGCCACCGAGACCAGCGAACGCACGTGGTTCCACCGCACCCACCCCGGCTCGAACGCCGCCCGCACCGCGGCCGGGTCCCGCAGGTGATCGGCCTCGCCCGCCTGCTCCAGGGCGTTGTTGCGGGGCACGTTCACCACGAACGTCACCACCACCGCCACCAGGAGCAACACCAGCGCCGCGCCGGACCACACCAGCGACCGCACCGGGCCGGAGGAGGCGTACAGGGCCGTCGTGCCCAGGGCCGCCACCGGGGCGCCCACGAACACCAGCGCGAACAGCGGGTTCAGGATCGCCGTGTTGATCCCCCGCATCGCGTCGATCATCGACCGGTCACCCGCACGCGCCAGACCCGGCATCACCGCCATCGAGAAGGACAGGAACAGCCCGGCGAACAACCCGGTCAACACGGCGGCCAGCACCGGAACGACCCCGAACACCATCTCCATCATGGGAACGCGCCCGCCCTTCCTCGTCCGCGCCGCACACGGGTCACGTGACGCCCCCATCCAAGCACCCCCGGGGCCCGGCGCGCCACGGAGTTCACACCCGGCAGGAGGCCCCCGCGCACACCCGTTCACCCTCTACCGCTACCGCGCGGCCCCGCGACGCCCCAGCCGGAACCGTCCTGGCCGGGTACCGCCCCACGCACCGACCCCTTCCCCACGCCCCCGCCACAAGGGCGGCACGACCCCACCCCGCCCCGGGGGAACGCCCCCGGCCCCGCCACCCGCCACGCCGAGCGGGTGGCACCGGGCCCACGAACGCAACCAGACCGCCACCGCGCGCGTCTGACCAGCTGACCGACGGCACCGGCACCCCGGCCGGAGCGCGCCACCACCGCGAGGAGTCCCCCGACCATGTCCCCACGAGCCCCAGGCAGCGCCCCTCGGACCCGCCCGCCCCGGGCCTCCACACCACGCGCCCTGGGCCTGACCGGCGCGGTCCTCGCCCTGAGCCTGGCCCTGACCTCCTGCGGCCTGCTCCGCGACCTGACCTCCGACAGTGACGGCGCCGCACCCGCCGCCGTCGAGGAGAGCGACCAGCCGATCCTGGCCGAGGACGTCGAACTGCCCTTCGTACGCCAGGGGCGCATGTTCGTCGAGGGCGGCAACGACGTCGGCGTCGAGATCACCATCGAGGCGCTGGAGAACAACGGCGAATACCTCATGATCGACTTCAGCCGCACCATCCTGGAGACCATCAACGGCGAAGAGGTCTCCTACGCCGGAGCACCCCTGCGCCTGGTCGACCCGGTCTCCGGCGAGGTCCTGCTCCCCATCACCGACCCCGAACACGGCGAACCCTACGGCAGCTACTTCATCGAGGGCAGCGACCTCGTCCCCATCCACGAACGCCTGCCCGCACCCATCCGCCGTTACTTCCCCGCCCCCAGCGAGGACGTGGACTTCCTGACCCTGACCGGCATGACCGCCGCCCACGTACCCGGTATCCCCGTCACCCGCGTCGACACCTTCACCCCGCTCCCCGAACCCGACGTCCACGACTACATCGACCCCGAGACCTGGGTCATCAACGGCGACCTGCCCACAGACGAGATCGTCTACCCCGAGACCCCGCCGCGACCGGGCCTGGACACCACCGCGTTCCTCCAGACCATGGAGAGCTTCGTGGACAGCTCGACCGCCTCCACCACCCGCGCGGGCGACGAGGAGGTCATCGCCCTGCACGCGGACAACATGTTCGCCTTCGACGAGTCCGACCCCACCGACGAGGCCGCCGCCACCATCCGGGAGGCCGCCCAGTCCCTGCGCGAGAACCTCGGCGAGGACGTACGGGTCACCATCGTCGGCCACACCGACGGCACGGGCTCCGACACCTACAACCAGACCCTGTCCGAAGAACGCGCCGAAGCCGTGCGAGCCCTGCTGGAGGAGGAACTGGGCTCGGACTTCACACTGGTCACCGAAGGGCGCGGCAGCACCGAACTCCTCGCCGAAGAGGGCGGGGACGACGACGAGCAGGCGCGGGCCCGCAACCGCCGCGTCGAGTTCTCCTACGAGGTGCCGCTGTCCGACGACGGAACCGGCAAGGACGGCGCGGGCCTGGACGCGGCCCAACGCCACGTCGGCCCCCCGGCCGCCTACTTCGAGGAACTGGACCCCTTCACCACGGCCGTCCACAACGACCTCGACCTGAACGTCTACCCGCTGGTGCGCGACGGCGCCTACCTGTTCCAGATGGTGGGCTTCCAGAACTCCACCCTCACCGACCTCGAAGCCGACCTGGAGGGCGACGAGGCGTTCCTGCCCGGCAGCCCCCAGCAGTACACCGAGGGCACCATGGGCGGCTTCCGCCTGGAGGAACCCGACACCGGGGTGATCCGGTACGTGATCCGCATCCGCGCCGGCGAGGGGGAGTACGAGGACTTCGCGGACGAGGTCCTCACCCTCTCCCCGGGCGAGGAGTACCTGGCCCTGGCGGTCTTCCCCGCCCCGAGCACGGACGTGACGCAGATGACCCTGTACGCGGGCGCCTTCGGCGAGATCCCCGACGTCCCCGTCCGGTAGCCGCCCCCGCGACGCGCGACCGCCCCGCCCAGGGGAGTGCGGGGCCGAGGCGGGAAACCACGGGAAACCACAGGAGGCACCGGTCATGACCGGTGCCTCCTCCCACGGGGGCGAACCCCCACCCCCTCACGGGGGAGCGGTCTGCCTCCCAGAGGCAGGACCGCCACCGGCCGGGCTCAGCTCCGAGGCTCCCGGTTCCGCCACGCCCGGTCCAACGCGGCGGTGAACACCTCCAGGGGCTGGGCCCCGGAGATCCCGAAGGCACGGTCCACGACGAAGAACGGCACCCCGGTGGCACCCAGCCGACGGGCGGTGCGCACGTCCTCCTCCACCTGCGCGGTGTAGGCGTCGGTGGTCAGGACGGCTCGGGCCCGTTCGGCGTCCAGGCCGATCTCCACGGCCAGCTCCACCAGGGTGTCCACCCGTCCCAGGTCACGGGCCTCCACCAGCTGGGCCCGCATGAGCCGCTCGTGGGCCTGTCCGCCCAGCCCCCGCTCCCGGGCCAGGTGGGTCAGCCGGTGGGCGTCGAAGGTGTTGACCATGACCGCGCCGTCGAACTCGTAGTGCAGCCCCTCCGCGGCCGCGACCTCGCGGACCTGGGCGGTCATCTCCCGGACCTGGTCGGGGGTGGCGTTCATCTTCTTGGCCAGGGAGTCCAGGACCGGTTCGCCCACACCGCGCGGGAAGCCCGGGTCGAGCTGGAAGCTGCGCCAGACCACCTCGACCTCCTCCGCGTGCTCGAAACCCTCCAGAGCCCGCTCCAGGCGCCGCTTGCCGATGTAGCACCACGGGCACACGATGTCCGACCACACCTCGATCCGCACGCTCGCCCCCCTCACCAGCAGATTCCGTCCGAGCACGCGGGCGCGTCCTCGGACCCCAACACCACCAGGCCGCCGACCTCCGGCAGGGGAACGCTCTCCCCGTCGCCCGTTCCGACGATCCCGGGCTCCGGCGCGTCCTGCGCTCGCCGCTGCGGCTCGCCCACACCCACCACCCCTCACTCACTTCTTGTGCGTAACCTACTGATCAGTGAGTATGCAGGCAGAACAGACCGGCCTCAAAAGGAACTCCCATGTCCGTAACGAACACCCCTGTGCCCCTGACCGAACGCGACCTCACCCCCGACCCCGAGGACTGCCCGGTCCGCGAGGTCCTGGACCGGGTCGGCGACAAGTGGAGCGTGCTCGTCATCGTCCTGCTCGGGCGACGCACCCACCGCTACGGCGAACTCCACCGCGCCGTCGAGGGCATCAGCCAGCGCATGCTCACCCTGACCCTGCGCGCCCTGGTCCGCGACGGGCTCGTGGAACGCACCGCCCACCCCACCGTGCCACCGCGCGTGGACTACTCCCTGACCGCGCTCGGCCACACCCTGCTGGAGCCGCTCACCGCCCTGGACCGCTGGGCCCAGGAACACCGCCAGGACGTGCGCGCCGCCCGCGAGCGCCACGACCGCGACCACGCCTGACCCCCCGGGGGGAGCGGCCCTCAACCCCTGGCCCGGTAGCGCGCCACCGCCCTGGCCCGGGCCAGGACCAACAACTCCCGGGTGCGATCGGCGGTGCGCGGCCCGGGATTGAGCACCGACACCCACCCCTGGGCGGCGTAGACCGGGTGCGGCAGAAACCGGTCCAGCTCGGAGGCGTCACACCCCCGCCCGCTCCCGGCGTACGCGGCGGGGGAGCGGCCCACCACCTCCTCGAACGACACCCGACCCACGGCGGCGTTGACCCGGAACACCCCGGGGCGATCCAGGCGCGAGGCGGTGTCGAAACCCGGATAGTCCTTGGTCACCAGGGTCGCGAAGGGCGCGAAGCCCGCCCGATCACGCGCCCGCCCGTCCGGTTCGTACAGGAAGAAGGAGTCACCCCACGCGATCTCGGGTGAGCCGTCCCCGACCCCGGCCGTCATCACCCGCACCCCGTCCAGCCCGCGCACGAACCCGAGCACCTCGTCCTGGTCCACCACGTCCCCCTCACCCGGTCCGGGCGCCCCCAGTGACCGCCCTCCCTTCAAGTGTGTCATTCAACCGCTTTGTGAGACTTTCACCGACCCAGAGTTCGCTGAGCACCACAGAAAGCTCGCACACCCTCAAATACTGACCAGCCTCACCCTCGCCGGGGCCGCTCAGCCGAACGCAGGAACACCAGAGCCACCACGGCGCGCACTGCTCGACGCCATCATCGCCGCCACACCCGCCGAGGACACCACCCCCGGCCCCGGCACCCGCGCCTAGGACACGGCCCCCTCCAACGCCCAGGCGGGCAACGGCTCCGTACGCTCCACCCACTCCCGAGGCAACGACCCCACCGTCATCCCCGCCCCCAGCACACCCCCCACGACCGCGCACGTGGTGTCCATGTCACCACCCGGCGCCACCGTCGCCCACAACGCCGACGCCAACCCCGACCGGAACCGCGCCGCCACCCACAACGCGAACGGCACCGTGTCCAGGGCACTGACCCGCGACCCGTTACCCAACTCCCGCGCCACCGCCACCGGGTCGGAGGTCACCAGCAGCGCACGGGCGTCCCGCACCGCCTCACGCATCCGCCCCCCGGGCAGCCACGCCACCACCCCGTCCAGGAACGGGCCCGCGCCCAACGGCTCGCGCCGCGCCACCAGGGCCGCGGCCACCGCCACCGCCACCGCGCCGTCCACCGCCTCGGGATGGGTGTGCGTCACCAGGGCGCTCACCCGCGCCCGCTCGACGACCTCCTCCAGGTCCTCGGCGTACCAGGCCCCCAACGGGGCCACCCGCATCGCCGCCCCGTTCCCGAACGACCCCGCCCCCTCGAACAACCCCGACGCCAACGACCGCCAGTCACCGCCCTCGCGCACCAGACGCAACAAGCGCCCCGTCGCCGGACCGTACCCCCGGTCGAAGTCGTGGTGGAGGGCGAAGGAGGACGCCAACCGGTCGGCGTCCACCACACCACCACGCGCCACCTCGGCGTAGACCGACGCCGCCATCTCGGTGTCGTCGGTCCACTGCCAGGGACCGGGCGGCAACTCGCGCTCCTCCAGGAACACACGGTTGTCGGGAACGAAGAACTGAGAGCCGAAGGCGTCACCCACGGCCAGAGCGGACAGGGACCCCAGGGCGCGCACCGGGCGCGCGACGTCGATGGTGTGCATAACACCCCCATCCTCACGCGCCGGGCCCCCACTGTCCACGCTCCCGCACCGCCCACCCCGCGCCCACGTGACCACAACCGGCACAGCACGTGCCCCAGAGTCCGCTCCGGGGAAGACCCCCACCTGGACCCGCCCGCACCGACCGCCCCCACAAGGAGCACCGTGCCACCAGCCCCCACCCACCAACGCCCCGTCGAAGAACCCTCCCACGACCGCGCCGTCGGCGCCCTGCTCGGCACACTGGCCGCAGCGGCCCTGGTCGGCGCCCCCGCACCCCTGGCACAGCGCTTCGCCTCCGCCGCCACCGACCCGCCCGAACCGGGCCCCCTGGAGGGCACCGGACCCCGCCCCCTGGCCCTGCTGGTCCACACCGCGCTGCGCCACCGCACCGCCGCGCCCCCCGCCCGCTCGCCCGAGCACGCCGCGTGGGTGCGCACCCTGCGCTCCCTGGTCCTGACCGGCGGAGCCCCCGCCTCGCAGCCCGCCCTGGAGCACACCGCCCACAACGATCCCCTGGGCGTGTCCTGGCGGGCCCTGACCCGCACCCCCGTCCCGGCCGACGCCCCGGCAAGGGGCGTGTTCGCCTGCGACCACCTGGTGGACGCGGTCTGGGCGGCCCACCACGCCCACGGGGACCCGGCCGCGATGTACACCGGAGCGCTGGCCGGAGCCCGCTGGGGCGCCTCGGCCCTGCCCCTCCAGGCACTGCGGGGGCTCAGCGAACACACCGACCCCCACGCGCTGACCACCGCGGCCCTGGCCGCCCTCAACGGCCCTCACCCCGACCGCTGGCCCCACCTGCCCATCCGCCACCGACCCGACCAGCGTCTGCCGCCCTTCGCCGTACCCCACCCCCTGGACCCCGACGTCCTGCTCGGCAACCTCGACCACCTGCGCACCCACCCCGAACAGGTGGACGCGGTCGTCTCCCTGTGCCGCACCCACCCCCGGGACGCACCCCACCTGGCCGGGGCCGACTGGGTACGGGTGTGGCTGCACGACACCCCCGGCCGCAACCCGAACCTGCACTTCACCCTGGACGAGGCCGCCTCCGCCGTGGCCGCGCTGCGCGCCGAGGGCAAACGGGTCCTGCTGCACTGCTGGGCCGGCGCCTCCCGCACCCCGGCGGTGGCCGCCCGCTACGCCACCGCCTCCCTGGGCGCCCCGCCCCTGCCCACCATGGCCGCCCTCATCCCCGCCGTGGGCGGACACCTGGACAACCCCACCCTGTCCCAGGCGGTCGCCGAACTCCACGGCCTACCCCTGCCCGACCCCCTGACCAGCCTCTTCCCCCACGGGCTGCCCCCGCGCCGACCAGAACTGAGAACCTTCCAGAACAGCGGGTGATAAGTTCCACAAACCGGCACTTTCCGGTACCGTTACCCTCGCGTTACCCCTAGGCTCTGCGCCCGGACCCCGTGCGATGCCACCGGCGGTCCCCGCTGTCACCCGTGCTCGGCTCCACCGACACCCGGAGCCCGCACCACCGGCGCACCGCGCCTTCCACGGCCGAGCGCCCGGAAGAGCCACCGCCACACCCCTGTTCCCGTTCGAAGGACTGAGTTGTGGGCACCAACGAGCCCCAGATCCCGCCCGCCGACGACCACGAACCGGCCACCGAGGCCGCGCCCGTCGTCGGCCCCCGCCAGGCCGCCGCGCGCTCACGCTCACGACGCAAGCGGGCCCTGGTCGTGGCCTCCGCGGCCGGCCTGACCCTGGTCGTGGGCGGCACCGCGGCAGCCGCCGTCCTGATCACCGGCACCGACCCGGGCACCGCCACCAACGCCGCCGGCATCCCGCAGGCCCAACCCCAGACGCTCGTCGTCGAGGAGCCCGCACCAGACACCGAACCGCCCCAGGACGACCAGGACCGCACCCAGGCCGCAGCGCCCCAGGCCCTGACCGCCACCGGCTCCGACATCCGCGAGGAACCCGAGGAGGAGGAGACCACCGCACCCGAGGAACCCTCCGGCGACACCGGCACCTCCGAAGGCTCCAGCGGCGGCCAGGGCACCGGCGAGGGCGGCACCTGCCAGGCCTCCTTCTACGGCGACGGCTTCCACGGAGCCACCACCGCCAACGGCGAGACCTTCGACACCTACGGCATGACCGCTGCCCACAAGACACTGCCGTTCAACACGATGGTCAAGGTGACCAACCCCAACAACGGCAAATCCGTCACGGTCCGCATCAACGACCGCGGCCCCTTCATCGCCGGACGCTGCCTGGACCTGTCCACGGCCGCCTTCGACCAGATCATCGGCACCGGCGCCGGCGTGGGCACCGTCGCCTGGGAGGTCGTGGGCTGACCCCACCCCCCAACAGCCGCACCCGGCGCGCCCCGCACCCCCAACGGGTGCGGGGCGCGCCGCCCTCACCCCCACCCCTTCCCGGGGGCGCCACCCCCGCCCCACCGGCGCGAACGAGACCCACACGTCACCCCGGCATGGCACAATCCCCACCACCGCAGACACCACAACACCAAGGGGAGTCGGGCGTTGTTCCGCACCACCACCGGCTGGGTCGTCTCACCCACCGACCTCGTCGACACACTGGAGTGCGACCACCGCAGCGCCCTCAAGAGCGCCCTGGCCGCCCACGTGCCCGGAGCACCCCGCCCCGACGAGGTCGACACCCTCGTCGCCCACCACGGCGACCTCCACGAAAGAGCCGAACTCGACCGCCTGACCACCCTGTTCGGCCACGACCTGGTCCGTATCGACCCACCCACCGCCGACGACCACTCCCTGGCCGCCGCCGCCCACGCCACCGCCCAGGCCATGGCCGCCGGAGCACCCGTCATCTACCAGGCGTCCTTCCACCACCCCCTCACCGACACCGTCGCCTTCCACGGACGCGCCGACTTCCTCATCCGCTCCGACCTGGACCCCACCACCGGCACCCCCCGCCCCAACGCACCCACCCCCCACACCTACGAACCCTGGGACACCAAACTCGCCCGCCGCCCCGGCCCCGCCGCCGTCGTCCAACTCGCCGCCTACGCCCAGGCCGTGTCCGTCCTCCACGGACACACCCCCCACCACATGCACCTCCTCACCGGCGACCAACACACCCACACCCTGCCCACCGCCGAGTTCACCCCCATCCTCACCACCGTCACCCAACGCCTCCTCACCCACCTGGCCACCGAACCCGCCCTGCCCACACCCACCTGGGGCCAACCCCGCCCCGCCTGCGACGGCTGCGGCTACGCCACCTGGTGCGCCCAAGGCCGCACCGACGCCCGCCACCTGTCACTGGTCGCCGGACTACGCACCGACCAGGCCACCAAACTCACCGACGCCGGCATCGACACCATCGACGCCCTGGCCCACGCCCCCGACCACGCCCGCCCCACCACCCTGCCCCGCCGCTCCTTCGACCAACTCCGCGCCCAAGCCGCCCTCCAGGTCCGCCAGGACACCACCCGCACCCCCACCAACCCCCAGGGCACCGTCACCGCCGAGGTGTTCTCACCCGAAGGCCTGGCCACCCTGCCCGCACCCAGCCCCGGCGACGTCTTCTTCGACATGGAGGGCTACCCCTACCACTCCCGCCAGGGCGAACGCGGCCTCGAATACCTGTTCGGCGCCACCACCGAGGACGAGAACGGCCAGGAGACCTTCCACGCCTTCTGGGCCCACGACCGCGCCCAGGAGAAGAAGGCCCTGGAGGACTTCGTCGACTTCGCCACCGCCCGCATCGACGCCGACGAGAACGCACACGTCTACCACTACGCCTCCTACGAGGTCGACCGCCTCACCCACCTGAGCGCCGAGTTCGACACCCGCGAGGAGGAGGTCAACCGGCTCCTGCGCGAGAACCGCCTCGTGGACCTGTTCACCGTCGTCCGCAAGAGCCTGCGCGTGTCCCAACGCTCCTACTCCATCAAGTACCTCGAACCCCTCTACCTCGGCGCCGGCCGCGACGGCGGCGTCACCACCGCCGCCTCCAGCATCGACGCCTACGCCGCCTACCTGGCCGCCCGCGAGGCCGACGACACCCCCACCGCCGAACGCGTCCTGGCCGACATCGCCGCCTACAACCGCGACGACTGCCACTCCACCGCCCGCCTACGCGACTGGTTGGAGACCCACCGCACCCAACAGGGCATCACCGACCGGCCCCTCATCCAGTTCGAACTCTCCGAAGAGGAGACCGAACGCGCCCGCAAACGCGCCGAGAGGGCCGCCCGCCACGCCGCCCTCACCGAACCCCTCCTGGCCCACGTCCCCTCCGACCCCGACCAGCGCACCCCCGACGACACACCCCGCGCGGCCCTGGCCGCCCTGGTCGGCTACTACCAGCGCGAGAACACCCCGCCCTGGCGCGAACACTTCCAACGCCAGAGCGCACCCCTGGCCGACCTGGAGACCGACAGCAACTGCGCCGTGCCCTGGCAGGTCCACGTGGGGGAGTGGGAGGAACCCACCGGACGACGCACCAAAGCCCGCCGCGAGGTGTCCATGCGCCTGGACCGCGCCCACCCCAACCCCTTCACCACCGGCGAGAGCGTCCACCTCCTCCACCCAGGCGCCCCCGGCCAGGCCGCCACCACCCACCCCGCCACGGTCGTGCGCGCCGAACCCGACGCCCTGACCCTGGTGGAGACCGCCCACCCCGACCAGACCGTCTCCCGCGCACCCGTGGCGGCCCTGCCCGGCTCCCCGGTGGACCCCAAACCCAAGGACGGCGCCCTGGAGAGCGTCGCCCACACCGCCGTCGCCGACCTGCCCCACTGGCCCCACCACCCCGGCCTGGACGTCCTGCGCCGCCTGCCCCCGCGCCTGAACCCGCCCGGCCCGCTCCCCGCCCCCGACCCGGGCGACCCCATCAGCGCCGCCATCGCCGCCGTGGACCGCCTGGACCACTCCTACCTCGCCGTCCAGGGCCCGCCCGGCGCCGGAAAGACCTACCTGGCCGCCCAACTCATCACCCACCTCATCAAGGAGGGCCGCAGCGTCGGAGTGTGCTCCACCGGCCACAAGGCCGTGGAGAACGTCATGTCCGCCGCCCTGCGCGCCGCCGACCGACAGGGCCTGGAGGTGGCCGCCGCCAAACGCCCCCGCGGCGGCAAGAAGGACCCCGACGCCCCCTGGGAACAACCCTCCAGCCAGAAGGTCCTGGCCAACTGGCGGGCCAAACGCACCGCCCAGGGCCAACCCGTCCTCATCGGCGGCACCGCCTGGGGCATGTCCGGCGCCGACACCGTCGCCGACCCCCTGGACGTCCTCATCATCGACGAGGCCGGACAGTTCGCCCTGGCCGACACCCTGGCCGTGTCGGCCAGCGCCCGCAACCTCGTCCTGCTCGGCGACCCCCAACAACTACCCCAGGTCGTCCAAGGGGTCCACACCGAGGGCGCCGACGCCTCCGCCCTCCAACACCTCATGGGCACCGACCCCATCATCGACCCCGCCCTGGGCTACTTCCTGGACCAGACCCGCCGCATGCACCCCCAGGTGTGCGCCCCCGTCTCCGCCCTGTCCTACCAGGGCCGCCTCCAAGCCCACCCCAGCACCGCCCACCGCACCCTGGGCACCCCCACCGCACCCACCCGCCTCACACCGGGCGTGTACACCCTGCCCGTCCACCACACCGGCCGCACCACCCACAGCCCCGAGGAGGTCGAGGCGGTGGTCGCCACCGCCCGCCACCTGGTCACCGAACACGTCACCACCGACCCCGACCAGGGACCGCGCCCCCTCACCGGCCACGACATCCTCGTCGTGGCCCCCTACAACCTCCAGGTACGCACCCTGCGCCAGGCCCTGACCCACGCCCAACACCACACCCCCGCCCTGGAAGGGGTACGGGTGGGCACCGTCGACAAGTTCCAGGGCCAGGAGGCCGCGGCCGTCCTGTGCTCCATGACCACCTCCGACGCCGCCGAGACCAGCCGCGGCCCCTCCTTCGTCCTGGACCGCAACCGGCTCAACGTCGCCCTCTCCCGCGCCCAGGTCCTGGCCGTGGTCGTGCACTCACCCGACCTGCTCACCACCACCCCCCGCACCATCGACGAACTACGCCTGCTGGCCTCCTTCACCGGACTGGTCACCACCGCCCGCCCCTGGCCCCACCCCTGACCGGCCCACCGTGAGAACCACCCCACACGCCCCCGCTCCCGGGTTTCGGACACCCCCCAGGTGGAGTACGTTTTAGGGAGCACACCACGCCCGACCGCGAGCGCCCCCGCGCGCCGCGCGCGGGCCACGGCGTGCACACGCGAGGGAGTGTTCCGCGGCTGCGCGGATGTTCTGCCCGGCCCCCACCGCACCCGCGCCCACCGGGCCGCGCGGCGCGGACACGGCCGACAGCGCACCCGCACCGGCGAACACCACCCAGCCCACCCCCACGCCCGCTGGTGGGCCACGCCGCCCGGCCCGCCACCGTTCTCGAAAGGCACCACGGCCCCCGTGTCTGAACGTCCCTCCTCCTCCGGCGGTGGCCGCAACACCCGCCACCCCACCGGCATCCGTGTCGTCATCATCGTCCTGGCCCTGCTCGCCCTGGCCCTGGGCCCCTTCGGCTACCTCATGGGCGTGGACGCCGACTCCCACGCTGGATCGGCCGCCGAATGGTTCACCCTCGCCTTCGGGGCCGCCGTGGGCCTGCCCTTCCTGGCCGCGGCCGTGGCCACCGTGGCCGGCGACCGCAGGGCCGCCCTGTGGTCGCTCGTACTGCTGGTCTGGCCCGTGGTGTTCGTGGTGGTGATCCACGCCGCCGGTCTGGCCGGGTAGGCTCCCGGGGGTGTCACCCAAGAAACGCAACCGCCGCAAACCCCTCAAGGGGTCCGCCCAGGCCCCGGCCAACGACCGGGACCACACCGAACGGGGACGCGTCGAACCCGGCAGCACCCCGGACCGGCGCCCGCTCAGCCGCACCCCGCTCACCCTCGCCGAGCCCCCCGACCGCCGGGTCACCGCCCTGTGGGTCGTGCTGTGGGCACTGTGGGGCCTGGGCAGCCCCCTGGCCCTGCTGGCCCTGCTCCTGGCCGGACTCAACGCCTTCGACA
Organism: Nocardiopsis sp. NPDC007018; assembly: GCF_040635075.1. Classification (NCBI taxonomy): domain Bacteria; kingdom Bacillati; phylum Actinomycetota; class Actinomycetes; order Streptosporangiales; family Nocardiopsidaceae; genus Nocardiopsis; species Nocardiopsis sp. NPDC007018. Next base: position 3,621 of record NZ_JBEYHA010000014.1, on the reverse strand, counting down.
CCGCCACCCTGCCCCTGGACCCCGCCGCCGCACCCGACCCGGGCGCGCTCGCCGACCAGGAGGCCCAGGCCGTGCGCGCCATCGGCACCGCCCTGGTGTGGTTCCTGATCATGGCCTGGGCCGTCCCGGCCCTGGGAGCGGTCACCGCCACCGTACTGCGCCGCAAGATGGCGGCCATCGCCTTCACCGTCGCACTGGCGCTCTCGGTGGGCCTGCTCCTGCTCACCGTCTCACCCGGCGAACTCTGGGCGGCGCTGAGCGCCCACCTGTCCGGCTGAGACCCCACCACCCCCTTACCGCCCCGCCTGCCACTCCTGGGCCCCCACCCGGGTCACAATGGAACCCGTGGACACCACCGACGCCTCCCCGCAACCCGAGCCCCGGGCCGAGATCGCCCTGCCCACCACCGTGCGCGCCCGCCTCCAACACCTGGACCACGGCGTCCTGGTCGACACCCGAGCCCTGGAACGGGTCCGCGAACGCTTCGACACCGAACAGGCCCACACCCTGGGCCGGTTCCTGGCCAACGCCCAGTCACCGGCCACCCTGCGCGCCTACCGCGCCGACTGGACCTCCTTCGGCGCCTGGTGCCTGGCCGAACAGCGCACCTCCCTCCCGGCCGACCCCGTGGACGTGGCCGTCTACCTCGCGGCCTGCGCCGAACAACGCGGCCAGGACGGCACCACCTGGGCCTACTCACCCGCCACCCTGGAACGCCGCTCGGCCGCCATCGCCGCCGTCCACGGCGCCCACGGCCTGGACTCGCCCACCCGCGCCGAAGTGGTGCGCATGACCCTGCGCGGTATCCGCCGCACCCGCAGGGCCCGCCCGCGCCGCAAGGCCCCCGTGGTACTGGACACCCTGGAGGCGATGCTGGCGGTGCGCCCACCCGAGGGACACCCCGGGGGAGTGGCGCGCAGACGCGACGCCGTACTGCTGCTCACCGGGTTCGCCGGGGCGCTACGCCGCTCGGAACTGGCCGGACTGACCTTCGACGACCTCCAGACCCGCACCGACCCCGCCACGGGAGCGCCCACCCTGGTGGCGTCACTGTGGGCGACCAAGACCGACCAGGAGGGCCGCGCCCACCAACGGGTCGCGCTACCCCGGGGCCGCCACCGCGCGACCTGCCCGGTGTGCGCGGTGGTCGACTGGTCACAGTTGCTGGTGGTGCACCGCGACGGGGGAGGCGAGGCGGTACGGGAGTGGCTCCAGCGACCCCGAGCCCCCCAGCCCGCCGCCCGCGCCCACTCCTGCCAGGGCCTGACCCGACTGGAACTGGCCGACGGCACCCAGCGCCCGCTGCTGCCGTCCGTGGACCGCCACGGACGCCCAGCGGACAGGGCGATGACACCCAAGGCCGTGGGCAACCTGGTCAAACGCTACGCGCAACGGGCCGGGCTGGACCCCGACGACTTCGGCGGGCACTCACTACGGGCCGGATTCGCCACCCAGGCGGCACTGGGCGGGGCCACCGACCGCGAGATCATGCGCCAGGGCCGGTGGACCAACGCCCAGACCGTCCACGACTACATCCGCACCGCCAACCCGCTGGAGGACAACGCGGTCACCAGACTGGGCCTGTGAGCCCCGCAGGGCGTGTGACCTGCGACTCAAAGGCCACCCCCGCATCTCGAATCTCCAACAAACCCATCAGCAACACCCGATACTGGCCGTTAAAGTGCGATCCTTCCCTGATGAGACATTAGGTTGGTTGCGTGAGAAAGGGGACGGACCCATGGTCGACGAGTTTCGCGCGGCATTCCAAGAACTGATCGACGCCTCCGTCGCCACCGACCCCCAACAGTTCCCGCCAGCCGTCCACAAGGTCTACCTCCTGGCCTCCCAGATCCCCACCTCCGAACGAGAACTGGCCCTGGAAGCCCTCACACCCCTACTCACCGGAGACCACGCCGCCCCCGGCATCATCGCCGACCTGTCCGTGGTCGCCGGAGCCCTCGTCGAGATGGGCACCGAACCCGGCCCCGCCGGAACCGAAATCCTCCACCGCCTACGCACCATGGGCAAAGGCGCCATCGTCTTCCTCCGCGCCTGGGAACGCACCGGCGGCGGACCACCCCCCGACCCCGACGCCGTCACCGCCGACGCCGAAGCACGCGTCGCCACCGAACTGGGCCCCGACGCCCCCGCCGCCACCATGTGCTGGTGGACCATCCGCCGCCACGGCCTGGCCGCCCGCACCATGCTCGCCGAATCCAGCGTCCGCGCCCACACCCGACGCGACCCCGCCCTGCACGCCGAACTCGTCGCCATCGCCAACCAACTCAGCGACCAACTCACCGAGTTCGGCGAGGTCCGCGCCCTCCTCAGCATGGCCGAAGCCTCCTCGGCCCTGGTCATGGACCGCGCCTCCGGGCGCGCCTTCCGCGTCCTCTTCGACGGCATCGGCGACAACTTCCAACTCCACACCCTGCTCGCCGACGCCCTCATCGGCCCCCACCGACAGGGCCTGCCCGGCGACGCCCCCGACCCGCGCTGGACCACCTCCTTCCGCGACGGCCCCGTCGACCCCGCCGCCCAGACCGTCTGGGGCTGGTGGAACCTGGTCGCCCACGACGGCTCCTGGGTCTGGAACGAAGGCGTCCCCGCCGACATCCCCACCATCGACGGCGAACACGTCCTGGTCCTGGACGAACAGCCCTACCCCCGCTCCTGGAACGCCGGCCGCCGCCACCCCCACGTACGCGGCTGGCTGGAGGTCGACTCCGAACTCGACCCCGACGAGGCCGCCCTGTGGTGGAAGCGCGTCGCCCCGGCCGAACCCGCCATCCCCGACCCGGACGCACAGGACCACACGCCTCTGCCCGAACCGGTGGTGCTCAACACCCCCGCCTCCGAGGCCCAGCGCGTACGCGGGTTCGTCCCCCAGCTCGACGACGAGGACACCCCCCACCCCGCCCCGCGACCCCCTGAGTCCACCGACCAGGCACCCGCCACCGAAGACCCGCCCCAGGAGACCCGACCCGCCTCGCCCGGCACGGGCACCGACGGCCGACACCCCCTGGAGGACCCCGCACCCGTGGGCGACCCTCCCGAGGAGACCGCGCCCGAGCCGCCCGGGGCCGCACCGGCCCAGGACCCGACTTCGGACACCTCACGCGACCGGGCCGACCACGCACAGGGCCGGGGGAGCGCCACTCCCGACCCGGCCGACCACGCGCACCACGCCCCCGCGATGACCACCCGGTTCGCGGCGGTGCAGACCCCCGGCCCCGAGGCCCCCGCGCGGGCCGAACGGCAAGGGCACGACCAGGACGCGGCGCAGCCCGCAGCAGCCGCGCCCGCGCACCCGCCCCAGGACGCCGCCGATCCCGAACCGGAGCGGGGGAGTGCGCGACCCGCCCCGCGACCGGCACACACGACCACCACGCCCACCGGGCTGCCCCAACTACCGCGCGGGGTCTCCCAGAGCTCGGGGTGGGGCCCGGCCTGGCGCTGAGACCCGCAAGGGGCCCTGAGACACCCCCCGAATGCCGTGGGGCCCGGGAGAGCGACGCTCTCCCGGACGCGCCGCGCCAGCTGGGAGGCGTGTTCGCGGTCGGACTCGTGGATGCCGATGTCCAGCAGGGACAGGCCCACGTAGTCGCGCCCGCCTACGAA